>JAEXQJ010000407.1 GCA_023438785.1 Pseudomonadota bacterium | reverse complement strand
CAGGCCTGGACGAGCGCGGCCGCCACGCGCTGGCCAGCGCCCTAATGCCCGAGTTGGTGGCCTTCGTGGAACAGGACGCCGCTCGCCGCGCGCGCTTGGAGCGGCTCATCCAGACTCTGAGCTCGCTCGATGAGCTGTCCTACCGGGCCGAGGTGCGCCTGGCGGCTCTGCTGCGCCTCCGTGTGCTGCTGGCCAGTGTGGCGGGACAGGTCTATCTGCAGGACCAGCCCACCTCGCGCGAGGCCCAGGCCGCTGCCGCGCTCAAGCGCTGCGAGGACCTACGGATCATGTCGCCGGCCGGGCGTGCGCCGCAGGCCCGGTCCGCCCTGCCGCGCGTGGAGGCCGACCAACTGCAGGCCTCGACGTTGCGGCCTGCCTGGTTGGGCTTCGCCTTCGCGCCGCTGCCGGCCGCGCGTCGCCGGCACCTCGCCCTGCCCGAGGGCGCGGCCCGCGTCAGCGCCGTGCAAGCCCAGTCACCGGCGGTGCGCGCCGGACTCCGTCGCGGCGATGTGTTGCTCAGCGCTGCCGGAACGCCGCTCGCTCCCGGTCAACTGCGGGCCAGCGTCGTGCTCTCGGCGGTGGGCAAACCCTGGACCCTGGAAATCCTGCGCGGCTCCACGCGTCTGGTGCTGCAGGCCGTGCCCGAGGCCTCTCCCGCCCCCGCGCCGCCCGCCCGTTAGGAGCGCGGACTGCCGGCTCGCGACTGGTGACTCAGAACGCGTAGGCCACGGTGCCGCCCATGAAGAAGGCATCGAAGAAGCCACCCTCCAGGCGGAACTCCAGTCCCGGGGCCTGGGGAACCTTGAAGTCCAGACCGAAGACCAGATTGAGGACCGGGATGGCGCCCGGCACGCTGTCCTCGACGAAGCGGTGCGGATCGCTGGGATCGTCGTTCGCCGGGCCCTCGGTCTTGGCCAGCGCCGCCTCACAGTGGGCGGCGTCGCTGCAGACCCTGGGCTTACACTGCTTGGTGTTGCCCAGGTTGTCGTCGGTGCACCCGTCCGACGACGTGCGCAGGATCTCGCCCGTCACCACGCCCAGGCCCAAGCCCGCCCCGTAGTGGATGCCGAACACGTTGTTGAAGTACTGGCGCGCGATGAAGGCGGCGTCGAAGGTCACCAGGCCGAAGTTGCGGAACTGCACCCAGTCGGTGTCCTCACGCGCATCCTTGCCGTTGCCCAGCCAGTTGCCGTCCGGCGGCCCCATCTTCTGGTAGCCCAAGCCGAATGAGATCTCCCAAGTGCGCATGGGATCGTCCCGATCGACCTTGCGCCGGAAGAACTCGCCGCCGAAGCCGTAGCTCGACAGCGGCTTGTTGGCCTTGGTGAACATGTTGAGGAACCAACCCGGTATGGTGATCCAGCGCATGCGCGCGCCCACGCCGTACACGGGTGCCTTGGGATTGATGAGGGGCCGCGCCGTGCTGGCCACGCCTTCGGACGCCGCGACGGGCGCTGGTTCTTCGACTTGCGCGCGGGCCAAGGGGCTCGAGCCCAGAACCAATAGTGTTACGAAGCCTGCGATCGTCGCGCGAGTAGCCATGGATCCTCCGATCTGTGGGTGCCGGCCAGCCACAGGCGCGCGACTATATCCCAAGGCGCGTGCTACGGTGCCGGCGTGCACTCTTCCTTGCTCGCGGTCATGGCCGCCCTGCTTGTTGGGGCGGCGGACGGGGGCGCGCCCGTGCGCGGGGACCGGGCCGCCGTGCTGACCTTCCTCAAGGCGCACGACTCTCCGGTCGCGGCCGAGTGGCGGGCCTTGGGCCCGGGCGTGGACGACGCCTTGGCGGCCATCGCCGCGGACACGAAGGTCGACGCCCCGCTGCGTGCCCGCGCCTTGGGCGCCTTGGGCCTTCTGCCCACGCGCCGCAGCCGCGACTTTTTGGGCCAGTTCGTCAAACAGAACGCCGCGGCCAGCGCGCCGGCGGACATGTCCCTGTTGCGTAAGGCCGCGCTCAGCTTGGGCTGGGTCGGCGGCCCCGAGGCCGTCGAGATCCTGGGGCCCCTGCTTGAACACGCCGACGCCGAGGTGCGCCTGGACGCGGCCATCGCTTTGGGGCTGACCCGCTCGCGCGACGCGGCCCTCTGGTTGCGCCCGCGCTTCGACGCGGAGAAGGATCCGCACGTCCGCACCCAGATCGGCCGCCAGTTGCGCACCGTGGAAGCGGCTGAGGCGAGCCGCGCGGCCACGGCATCCGACACAAAGTAGGGGGGCGTCGCGCAAGCCTGTGCTAGCTTGCGCCCCGTTCGCGCACAGCAGAAGTGAGGCAAACGTGAAGGAGAAGCTCGGCATCCTGGTAGGCGGCGGCCCCGCGCCTGGCATCAACAGCGTGGTCAGCGCTGCCACCATTCGCGCCTTGCTCCAGGGCGTGGAGGTGCTCGGCATCCGGGACGGGTTCGATCGCCTGATGCGCGGCCGCCTGGAGGACATCCGGCCGCTGCAGCTCAACGACGTGAGCCGCATCCACTTCGACGGCGGCTCCATCATCGGCTCATCACGCGCCAACCCCACCAAGAAGGAAGAGGACCTCACCACGACGATCGAGTCGCTGCACCGTCTGGGGGTGACCCAGCTCATCACCATCGGCGGCGACGACACGGCCTACTCGGCCATGAAGCTTTCCGAGAAGGCCGGGGGCCGGGTGCGCGTGGTGCACGTGCCCAAGACCATCGACAACGATCTCGACCTCGATCCCTCGGTGGACAGCTTCGGCTACCAGACCGCGCGCCACATCGGCGTGGAGTTGGTCAATAACCTGATGGTCGACGCCAAGACCACCTCTCGGTGGTACTTCGTGGTGGCCATGGGGCGCAAGGCGGGGCACCTGGCCCTGGGCATCGGCAAGGCCGCCGGCGCCACCCTGACCCTCATCCCCGAGGAGTTCCCGCGCTGCAAGACCACGCTCAAGAGCCTGGCCGACATCCTGGCCGGCGCCATCATCAAGCGTGCCGCAGAGGGCCGGCGCCACGGCGTGGCCGTGTTGGCCGAGGGCATAGCCGAGAGCATCCCCGAGGAGGATCTGAAGAAGCTCGGCAACATCGAGTACGACGACGCGGGCAACCTGCGTCTATCCGAGCTCAAGCTGGGCGACGGCCTCAAGCGCGCCACCAGCCGGCGCCTGCATGACCTGGGGGCCAACCGAATCACCATCGTGGCCAAGGACATCGGTTACGAGTTGCGCTGCGCCGATCCCATCCCCTTCGACATGGAGTACACGCGCGATCTGGGCTACTGCGCGGCCAAGTTCCTCTTCTCCGGCGGCAACGCGGCCATGGTGACGCTCCAGGCGGGCAACTTCGTTCCCGTTCCGTTCGCGGCGCTCCTCGATCCGGAGACCGGGCGCACGCGCCTGCGCATGGTGGACGTGCGCTCCACCCGTTACGCCATCGCCCGTCGCTACATGATCCGTCTGCGCCGCGACGACTTCGAGGATCCGGCCATCCTCACCAAGTTCGGCAACGTCTGCACCCCCAAGCTGAGCGCCGAAGAGTTCCGCAGGGAGTTCGGCTACGTGGTGGAGGCCGAGGCGCCGCCGCTGGACCTGCTGCACTCCCGCGATCGCAACTCGCGCTGAGCCGGGCCGGGCGACCAGACGGGCACGCCACGGACGATCAGCCCGTGGCGTTCACCATGTCTCAGGACCCGCTGTCGTCGGCGCCCGCGTCGGGCGTGCTGGGCGAGCTGGAGCTTCCGTCCCACTTCTTGAAACCGCCCGCCGGGACGCCGTACGACTTGCCCCACCAGTAGATGGCCGCATAGGGGAACGAGCCGGCCGAGGCCTCGAAGTAATAGAACGGGCCCAACTTACCAGGCAGCTTGCTGCCGCATTCGATGTCCTTGCCGTTCACCTTCACGGTGCGCCCATCGAAGCTGGAACAGCCCCAGCCTTCGATCTCGTCGCAGGTGCGGAAGCAGAGCGCGCCTTCGGTGCCGAACGGGCCGGTCTGGCCCTCGGAAAAATCTCGGGGCGCGGTACAGGGTTCCGCCACGCCCGGCGGAATGGGCAGATCGGGAATGCCGCTGCCATCGGGCTTGGAGGGGCCGCCGCCCGAACCGCCCGAGCCGCCGCTACCGGCGTTGCCGCCCGAGCCGCCGCTGCCCGCGCTGCCGCCCGAGCCACCGCTGCCGGCCTTGCCGCCCGTCCCCGCCGTGTTGCCGCCGCTGCTGCCACCGAACGGATTGGTGCTGCCGCCGGCCCCGCTTGTGCCTGCCGCACCGCCCGCGCTGCCCGCCGCCCCTGATGTGCCGCCCGACGCACTCGAGCCGCCCGTTGAGCCGGCGCCGCCTCCGCCCGAGGCGACCGGCAACTTGGCGTTCCCCGCTGGGCCGCAGCTGGCCAGCAGCAGTCCGACGATAATCAGAGCAGTCGTGCGCATTCGCCCTATCAACCCCGGTGCCAAGAACGATGGGAAAGCCGCTGGCCGGCGTTGAACGCTGCACTACACTGGCCCTCGATGCGGCTCAATCTACGTGATTTGGATTTGCCTGCGCTGGCCGCGGCGCTGCACGCGTTCGGCATCGATGAGCCCGTGGCACGCAAGGTCTTTTCCGCGGTCCATGCCCGCTGGGTGGACACCCTCGACGGCGTGGAGGCCCTGCCTCTGGCCACGCGCGGCGAAATGGCTCGCCACCTGGAATTCCCCTCGTTGACCTTGCTCGAACGCCGCCGGGCCGCCGACGGGTTCGTGAAATATCTCTTCCGCTTGCCCGACGGCGCCGAGGTGGAAGCGGTGCGCATTCCGTTGCCTGATCCAGCCCAGGCCCGCGCGCTGAAAGAGCGGCGGCGGCGTGGTGAGGCGGAGGGGCTGGTGGCCCTGCCCACGGCCAAGTACACGGTGTGCGTCAGCTCCCAGACCGGCTGCACCATGGGCTGCGCCTTCTGTGCCACGGCGCGCCTGCGACCCGCCGCTGGCGTGCGCAACCTGGCCACCTGGGAACTGCTGGCCCAGGTGCGCGCCGTGAGCGCGGACGCGGACCACCCGGTGCGGGGCGTGCTCTTCATGGGCATGGGCGAGCCGCTGCTCAACTACGACAACGTGGTGCGTGCCTCCCGCATCCTGTCCCACCCCGCCGGTCCCGCCATCGCGGCCGACGCCATCTCCATCTCCACGGTGGGCGTGGCGCCGGCCATTCGTCGTTTTGCAGCCGAGCGCCAGCCCTTCCGCCTGATTGTCTCCCTCTCGGCCACGGATGCCCAGGCACGCCTGCCCCTCATGCCCGCGGAGAAACGCTGGCCCCTGACCGAGGTCATGGCGGCTGTCCGTGAACACGCCAGCGCCACCGGCGGACGGGTCACGCTGGCCTGGGTGGGCATCTCGGGTGTGAACATGAGCCGCGCTCACGCCGGCCGGCTGGCGGGCCTGCTCGAAGGCCTGCGCGCCAAGGTCACCCTGATTGGGGTCAACGATGCGAGCGGGCGCTATTCGCCTCCCGACGAGGCCGAGGTGGCTGAGTTCCGCGACGAGCTGCTTTCCCGGGGCATTCCTGTGAGTCGCCGCTACGCCGGTGGCCAGGAGATCGGAGCGGCCTGTGGGACCCTGGCCGCCACGCGCGCCGGCGGCTCCCTGATGGACTGAGCGTTGTTCGGGAAAGGGGGGCCGCGTGATACCCTCGCTGGCCGATGAGATCTTCGTCCTCCTCGCCCGCCTTGCCCACCCAAGGGCTAGCCAGCGAGGAGGAGCGGCGGGCTCGCCTCTACCAGGAGGAGGTCTACCCGCTCATCGGCCAGCGGCTGGCCGACCTGCTTACGACGGGCCTCAGCCTGCCGGCGCACAGTCGAATCTTGGGCCTCGGCTGCGGCCTCGGGGGAGGCCTGATCGAGCTCATGCAGCAGGCAGACGGGGACAGCCGGTGTACCGTGGTGGAGCCGTCCCAGGCCTTAGTGGATCGGGCGCGGGCCCTGGTGGACGGCGCCCGGCTGGCCCGGCGCATCTCGTTTCGCGACCAGCCGCCGGGGCGCGATTTCCCATTTGCGGACGAGGCCTTCGACCTGGTCCTGGCGAGTCTGGCGTGGCCTGACCTGTGTGATCCCGCTGCGACGGTATCTGAACTGGCCCGCGTGACGCGTAGGGGCGGGAAGATACGACTGGCCACCCTGACTCAGGGCACCTGGCAGGAGTTTCTGGACGTCTACCGCGACGTGTTGGTCCGCCTCCAGCGCGACGACGCCCTGGCCAGTCTGCGCGGCCACGCCGGCGCCTTCCCCGAGCCGGCCGGCGTGTGCGGACTGCTGGAGGACGCGGGCTTCGGTTCCGCGACCGTGGAGCGTGAGCGTTGGGAGCTCGTCTTTCCCAGTGCGCGCGAGTTCTTCTATTCGTCCGTGATTGAACAGGGTCCCTTGCCCGTGTGGCGCAAGATCGCCGGGAAGGGCGCGCAGGTGCAGGACACGTTCCTGGCCGTGAAAGAGGCGCTCGACACCTACTTCGCGGGGCGGCCCTTCGGGATCACCGTGGCGGCCGCCATGTTCTCCGCCGAGCGTGGCGCCTAGCAGCTCGCGGCACAAATCCCCCGTCGCCGTCCGGCTAGGGTGTCCCGGCCCGATTGGGGGGTGTCCTGCGGACGTCCGCGCGGACGTCCGGGGTGTCCGCAAGGGCCTCCGCGCGTCGTGTTAAGTGCCCGGGAAGACCGCGTTTTCGTCAAGAATCCATATCGATGTGACCCGGTTCCCACTTTTCCCCCCGACTTTGTTTGCTACCCAGACCAACCCCGAGGCAGATATGAACTCGACCAAGAATCTGGTTTACCTGGGAACACTCCTACTCGCTGGCCCGGCCTTCGCGCAGGCCGCTCCCGAGGGCGCGGCGCCGGCCCAAGAGGCTGCCGCTGAGCCCGCGGCGCCCGAACCCGCGGCGGAAGCGGCACCGGCGGCTCCTGCCAGGCAAGCACGAACCACCGTCGCGACGGCTGGTTTGGCCACCCAGGACATCACCATGGGTGGCGCCGGCAACACCGCCGCCGCGTCCAGTGAAGACTGGGGCTTCAAGTTCAAGGGCTTCTTCCGCGGCCCCATGCGCCTCAGCATGTCGAAGCTCGACAGCGCTCCTGACGGCGCGTCCAAGTACCAGTTCCATGCGTCGCCCGTGACGCCCGACGCGAACTACACCCGGTGGTCTTACACCAATGCCAACCCGGGCCCCTGGGCCGAGTTGATTTTCCAGTACGGCAACTCGCGGGCCATGATGACCACCTCGGTGGCCAGCTACAACATCACCTCGGGCGGCTGGCGCGAGTTGCAGGACCAACTCGGTATCGACCGCGCCTTCGTCACCTTGAAGTTCCCCGAGGCGCTCGGCGACCTGGGCGGCATGAACTGGGACGTGGGTGTGTTCTCCAACCGCTACGGTGCCATGGGCAAGTACGACGCCGGCGCCTACGAGACCTACATCATGGGCCGTACGCGCGCCGCCGGAGCCACCGGCACCTTCGACCTCGAAGTGGCCGACGATTTCAAGCTCATCCTCGAGTTCGGCGCTGGCGCCAAGATGGACCAGCAGCAGTGGACCCAACAGGCCAACTCCACCACAGCTCCGGGCGCCCTGGCGGGCGACCAAGCGCACAACATGGAACGCGGCGTGGCTTCTTGGGAGCCCTACGCTGGCAAGGTTCAGATGGGCACCTCCCTCCTGGCGCACGGTCACGTCGCTGGTGTTTTCGCGGGTGGCATGCTGACCGCCACCGCCCACTGGATCCAGAGCTGGACCCAGGATCAGCGCGCCACCGGATACGCCAACATGGCGGCAGCAAATCCCGACGGTGTGCAATCCCGCGAGGACGCCCTCATGCGCGTGCTCGGCTTCGACCTCCGCCTCGACGGCGGCTGGCTGGGTGATGGCTATCTCGGCGTGTCCAGGATCACGACGAAGAACGTTTACGCCCTCTCGGACACCATCGAGGTCCTTCACTCGCAGGGCGGTTGGCAGTTCGGCGACAACTACACGGACTACCAGGGCCACGACAAGACCACGTCGGACAGCGTGTACATGCCACACGACGCCTACGTGGCGAAGACCACGAACGGCGACAGCACGGTCACGAGCGTTGGCTTCCAGTATTCGGGCAGCCTGGCCGCCTACATGACCCAGAAGCCCTTCTGGGGTGACGGTGCCGACGTCAACTTCAAGGTGTTCGGTATCTACACCAAGATCTCCGGCCTGAATTCGGATTCGGAAGACAACGTGGTCGAGTACATGGGCACCTCCAAGCTCAAGTGGGGCTTCGACCTCGTTTACTCGCCCATCCCGGTCATGGCCGCCGCTCTCCGCTACGACAACGTGAACCCGGACATGGACAACGGCAGCCGGTCGTTCATGGTCTTCTCGCCCCGCCTGATCTTCCGCACCGAGTTCGTCACCCACGAGCAGGTGATCGTGCAGTACCAGTACTACAAGAACAACTCCGCCGTACTGCTTCCCCACCCGTTCAACGACAACTTCGACCCGGCGCCCTGGGGCAACTCCAAGCCCGACAAGCACGCGATCACCATCTCCGCCTGCATGTGGTGGTAGTTCATGCGCGCAGGCAGGCTGGTTCCGTTTGCGCTTGCCCTCGTAGGGTGTAGTTCGAGTTTGGGGAAGCGACCCGACGAGGTCGCGGCAGAGCGGGGGAGTCCCTCTCTCTCTGCGGGTCCCAATGATGCCGTCCCCGGCGACTTGGGTATCACGCCCCACAACTTGATTGCGAACGCGACCTTCGAGGACGGTTCCAGCCTGCCCTGGACGTCATCCTTCTCGGCCCCCGCCGATGGCGAGGTGTTCGTGGAGGCCGGCGCCCTCTGCCTCAACGTAGACCGCCCTGGCGTCAACAAATGGGACGCCCAGATCCGGCACCGCGAGATGGTGATCCAGGGCGGTCACCACTACACGATCAGCTTCCGGGCCTGGGCGAGCCAGCCCACGCGGCTCCGTCCCAAGGTGGGCATGCAAGGCCCGCCCTTCGGCGAGTACTGGTTCGACGAAATCCAGGTCGATCGCCGGCCCAAGCGTTTTCACGCCAAGTTTCGCAAATCCGGTAAAGACGACCCGACCGCCGAGTTCACTTTTCACGCCGGCGGCGCGCTGGCCGACGGTACGCAGGGGCCTTTCACGATTTGCTTCGACGACATCCGGCTCGAGGACCCTGACTTCATTCGTCCGGCCAAAACCAAGGCCGAAGTGCCGCCCACCATTTTGGTCAACCAGGTGGGTTACTTCCCCGGCCTGGTGAAGATCGCCACTCTGCGCTCGACGCAGAAGCAGTCCCTCGAGTGGAAGCTCATGGGCAGCGATGGCCGCGAGTTGGCGTCAGGCAGGACGCAACCCGCCGGCCTGGACGCGCCCTCGGGCGACCACGTCCACGTCATCGATTTTTCCTCGTTCACCAAGGAGGGCCGCGGTTACGTCCTGACCGTGGGTCAGGAACGCAGCCGACCCTTCGAGATCGGCATGGCGCTGTACAGCCGCATGAAGTACGACGCGCTGGCCTACTACTACCACAACCGATCGGGCATCCCGATCACCATGCCTTACGCGGGCGGCGAGCAGTGGACTCGTCCTGCCGGTCACGCCGGCGACAAGTACGACAAGGCCGTTCCGTGCGTACCGGCCGCGGGCTGCAGTTACAAGCTCGATGTCTCGGGTGGCTGGTACGACGCGGGTGATCACGGCAAGTACGTGGTCAACGGCGGCATCTCCGTCTGGACGCTGCTCAACATGTGGGAGCGCGCCCAGCACAACGGCAAGTCCACGGACGCCTTCGCCGACGGGAAGATGAACATCCCCGAGCAGCGTAACAACGTCCCCGATCTGCTCGACGAGGTTCGCTGGGAGGTCGAATTCCTCCTCAAGATGCAGGTCCTCGAGGGGGAGAAGGCGGGCATGGTGCACCACAAGGTGCATGACGAGCGCTGGACCGCCTTGGGGCTGGCGCCGCACGAGGATCCCATGCCGCGCTTCCTGTACCCGGTCTCCACCGCGGCCACGCTGAACCTCGCCGCCGTGGCGGCGCAGTCAGCGCGCATCTGGAAGACCATTGACCCCGGGTTCTCCGCTCGGTGTCTCACGGCCGCCGAGAAGGCCTGGGCGGCTGCCAAGCGGTTCAGCGCCGTCTACGCCCCGGCGAGCGGTACGGGTGGCGGGCCCTACGACGACCCCAAGGTCGACGATGAGTTCTACTGGGCCGCGGCCGAGCTCTTCCTCACCACCAAGAAGCCCGAATACCACCAGGCCATGGCCTCCTCGCCGTTCTTCCTCAAGGTACCGCCGCGTCTGCCGGCGATCGGCGAAGGTGGTGGGCTTCCCTCGGCCATGACCTGGCAGCAGGTTGCCCCGCTGGGCACCATCAGCCTGGCCGTGGTCCCGGGCCTTCCGGCGGGCGAGCAGAAGACCGCGCGCAACGCCGTGGTGGCCGCCGCGGATGTCTACCTCAACATCCTCAGGCAGCGTGGCTTCCGGGTTCCCATCGACTGGGGCAAGCAGAACAAGTCACCCTGGGGTTCCAACTCGTTCCTGCTCAACAACCTGGTCGTCCTGGGTTTGGCGTCGGACTTCACTGACGGGCGCAAGTACCTCAACGGCGTGGTCGCGGGCATGGACTACATCCTGGGCCGCAACGCCATGGACCAGAGCTACGTGACGGGCTGGGGCTCGCGTCCGCTCGTCAATCCGCACCACCGCTTCTGGGCCTTTCAGTCCAACAAGAAATTCCCCAAGGCCCCTCCCGGCTGCGTATCCGGCGGTCCCAACTCGGGCCTGCAGGACCCCTACGTCAAAGCGGCCAACATGTTCAATTGCGCAGCCGACAAGTGCTTCGTCGACAACATCGAGGCTTGGTCCGCCAACGAGATCACCATCAACTGGAACGCACCCTTTGCGTGGGTGTTGTCGTTCCTCGATGAGAAGGGCGCGACGTCCCCGCCGGCGTCTAGGACCAGCGCCCCGGCGCCCGAGCCCCAGGCGGAAGCCAAGGCCGAGAGCAGCGCTCCTGCCAAGGCCGCGCCAGAGACACGCAAGCGCGCCAGCAAGCGAAGCAAGCGCAAGTAGATCCGGCGCTCGCCCGTAACGGCTCGCCCGCGTTGGAGTCCGTTGCCCGATCCACGCCCTTGAACCGCGCCTCGCCTGGACATCCACGTCCCGGCGCCCGCCTCGGTCGTGCCCTCGTGAGCCCAGGCCAAGCGCCAGCCTGAACCTGGTTCACGCGCGTCCCACGTCGCGGCACGCCTTGCGAGCTTTCCTCTCTGATCTGCGCAGTCCGCGTGGCACGACGGCGTCGAGACAGCTATACCTTTCGCTCCGGTGCCGTTCTGGCAGGTGGGATGTTCGAGGTTGACCGGTTCACGGCGCGGCCGCATGGGCACCGGGCGTGTCGGCGGACGGTCAGACCCGGGGAGGAGAGTGGGATGAGTGCTGGTGCAAGCGGGGCGGTCGTCGAGCGGATGTTGCAGAGCGACGATGCCGACCTGGTCGAGAGCGACTTCCTTGCCTTGGTGGAACGTCTGCGCGTGGAGCGCACCGACGGCCCGACCGCGTCCGATATGCGGCCGCTCAGCACGGACGAGATCCTGTCTTTGCCTGCCTCGGGTACGGCCGCCTACGCCGAGTGCCTGGCACTGGGTCAGCGGGCTCTGCGCGAAGGGCGCGTGGCGAGCGCCGTGGTGGCAGGCGGCGCGGGCACCAGATTCGGCGGCGCGGTCAAGGGCCTCGTGCCCGTGCTCGGCCAGCGCACCTTCCTGGAGCTGAAGCTGGAGGATGCGCGTCGAGCCGGTGCGTCCCACGGTCGGCCGGTGCCGGTGGCCATCATGACCTCCGTCCTCACCCACGACCCCATCGCCGAGTTCCTCCACAAGCACGAGTTGGTCGGAAATGACGTGCATCTCTTCCGCCAGCGCGACCTGCCGCGCCTGACCCTCGACTGGCGGGTCTTTCGCGACAGCGACGGGCAGCCCTCCATGGCCCCCGCCGGCCACGGCGACTTCTTCCGCGCCCTGCGGGCCAGCGGCCTGGCGGCCCAGCTACGCCGGCGAGGAATCGAGCACCTCCTCTTCTCGAATGTGGATAACCTGGCCGCCACCCTCGATCCCTTGGTGATAGGCGTGCATATCAAGGGCGGCGCGGCCATGAGCCTGGAGGCAACCGAGCGGATGAACGCGGTGGGCGAACTGGATCCGGGCGGCGGACCCGTGCGGGTACGCGGCTTGCCCATGCTGGTCGAGAAGGTCGACGCGACCCAGCACCCCCTCATCTCGACCAACAGCATCCACTTTCGTCTAGCGGATATCGCGGAGCGCGACATCCCTCTGCCCTATCGCGTGGTGAAGAAGACCGTGGACGGCCACACCCTCCTCCAGATCGAGCAGGTGACCGGCGAGGCCAGCGCCGTGGTCGATCGGGCCGGCCGGCAGCTTCTACCCGCGGCCTTCATCGAGGTGCCCCGCCGTAATCCACGCACGACCCGGTTCGAGCCTGTCAAGACGCTCTCTGACCTCCGGCGCGTCGCCGCGACCCTGGCCGAACGCCTGCGCGCTTGAGCCTTGGTGCGATCCCGAGCCTGCGGCCCTTGAGCGCCCCGCGCCGAGCCGTGGTCGCCGGCGGAACTCTTCTCGTCGTCGGGCCCGGCGCAGACGTATCAGCGCCGCGCGTCGACGTGCATCAACAGGCTTTACCCGGAGCGCAGATGTGAGATGTTCCCACTCAACCGTTCTGGCTTGTTCACAGCACAGACCTAACCGAGAGGGTGGATCATGAACTCAAAGATTCGTTCGAATTCAATGCTCGCCATGGCGTTCGCTGGCGCCTTCGGCTTGGCCGTTTTCGCCTGCGCGAGTGACGGCGGTGGCGGCGGAGGAGGCAGCTCCGGCAGCAGCTCCAGCAGCAGCTCCAGCAGCAGCTCCAGCAGCAGCTCTAGCGGCAGCTCCAGCTCCAGCTCCAGCAGCAGCAGCTCCAGCAGCAGCTCCAGCAGCAGCAGCAGCAGCAGCTCCAGCAGCAGCTCTGGCTCCAGCGACACCGTCACCTTCTCCGCGGGCCTGGCCCAGGGTCCCATGGAGGGCTACGCCAGGGTGACCCTCGGCGCGGACGACTCCAACTCATCGCCCACCTGCGACACCACCAAGGATCTGATCACCAAGGACGCGCCCTGCACCGCGACGACCAACTGGGACGAGGAAGACTCGCTGTGCCTGACGGGCAGCATCCCGGCTCTGCCCGTCGAGCCCTCGGATGACGACTACAAGAACAACTGGGGCGTCGAGATCGGCGTGAACGCCACCACGGATGAGCCGAGTGGCCCCATCAGCAAGTCCTTCAGCACGGTGACTCTAAACTGGACCGGTGGTCCCTCGAGCGGTTACCGCATCCTTCTGCACAAGCAGGGTGAGTTGGACGATGCCACGTACGGCATTGCGGCCAAGTCGGGCACCGCGTACGACATCACCAAGTTCAGCTCGACCCCCTGGGAGCCCGCCAAGGGCACGTTCCTCACGGCTGCTGACGCCACCTCGATCGACAAGATCATGCTGCAGGTGTACTCCGGCGGGACGGCGATCGAGGTCAACAGCCTCTGTCTGAAGTCCATCGTCCTCAAGTAAGCAAACCAGCTCTTCTCTCGGAAAGGGGCCCGCCGGGGCCCCTTTTCATTTGGTGCGCCTAGCATGAACGTCGTCTTGGCGGTGAGAGTCCGTCCTGGAGCCCGGCCGACCGTGGGGAGAAAGCAGGGAGCGAGATGGCGGGCCGATGAACCAGAGTCGGATTCGATGCCGATCGCTCGACGCTAGACAGCGCCGATGCTTGACAGCCGCCGTCACGCAAAATACCGTTGCGTCAGACACGCGGCGCCAAGGATCAGGCTTTGGGCCGTGGCCCCCAGTACACCAGCGGAACCAGATTGGGGCACGTTCGGGTGGCTTCGCTGCGCAGGGTCCCGCGACAACGGATCGGGAGTGTGATGGAACATGACGAAGCTAGCGGTACTTCTTCTGGGCTGTGCGGCGCTGCTGCCAATGGCGGGGTGCGGAGAGATGGGCGAGGAGGCGGGCGCCACGGCCCAGGGCGAGGTCGAGACTACGAAGCAGGCGGCCACTTACTACGGCCGCCCCTACCGAACCCGTGAAGAGTGGAACGGGGGCTGGGGCACGACCCAGGAGTACTACTCCACAAGCACTCCCTACACTGACGTGGACATGCTCCAGGGTTGGGGACTGCCGGTCGTGGTCTACGATGATGCTGCTAGTTGCAGCGCCAATGCAGGCAATGTCTGGGTGAAGATGACCCCCGACGGCGACTGGCAATATCTCGGCTATTACAGCGACTTCAGCGCCGGCCTATATGGAGAGGGCCCCAACCACTTCTTCACTCTGAATAAGCCCCAGCAGTCGTCCACCGACCCGTACTACGGGGACCCGTGCAACTGGCGCTCGACATGGGGCACGGGTGGCCCAGGTTGGAGCGTCATGTACAGCAGCAATTACGGGCAGTAGACGGCGGGCGCTCTGATGGCGTGGCTTTTCACGCCCCAGAGACCAAGCAGCCGACCAGGGGGAGGGCAAACTCGTGTTGCCCTCCCTTTTGCTTGTGCGCCTAGCATGAGCGTCGTATTGGCGGTGGAAGTCCGCCCGGAAGGAGACCATCCCGAACGAAGCGACCTGCAACTGCGGAAGGGCGACCGACCGTGGGGAGGAAGCAGGGAGCGAAGCCGCGGGCCGATGCACAAGAACCGGATACAAGGCGACGCCGGGCGGGGCGAGCGGGTCAATGACCGACAAGCCTCGATGGTCAAAGCTCAGGCGGCGTAGATCGGGCGGTCGTGCGGTGAAGCAAGACGTCCTTACTAGGGAGATCTCGCTTTGCGCCTGAAAGGGCGACGCGGCGAGAGCAGCGGAGCGAGAAGTCAGCCGAGGCCGAAGTGTTGGCGTTGCCGCCGGAAGCGATGCGGAGGGCGCCAGGCCACGAAGGGCCTCAGAAGTCCAGGCAACTGGAGCTGCCGTTGGCGAATCGGGGTGAAGCCCCGACGGGAAAGCGGAGCGAGGAAGCGCCGACGGCGACGCGAAAAGCCGGTCAGGACCGCGTGCGGAAATGGCCTGTATCGGGCTATGCTCACCGGCATCTCCTCCTTCTCCTCTCTCTGATCCGTGGGTGCATGCAGTCCGAGCCTTTGACTCGCTTCAGATCGTGGCCGCAGTCGCCTAGAGTCTGGGCCCGCTGCCTACATGGCTTGGCTCGTTTCGCGCAACGGCCTTCTTCGGCCTGGCTGGTCGCGTGGGTGGTCGGACTGAGCACATTCCTGAAGTTCTGGTTCGTCTTTGGGATGACCCGGTATCGCGAGCATTTGATCAGCGACATGGGCGGGTACTGGGTGCGGGCTTTGGCGCGCTTCGGCGGCGATGAGACCAGCCTCGCGCAGTGGGGATCACCCTGGCCTCCGCTGCCGCACATCTTGCTCGCCCAGCTCTTTCGGCTCATCCACCTCTTGCAGCTCGACGAGCTGCGCCTGGAGGTCGTGCTCGGCGCGCAGATCGTGCTCTCATCGATCTCGGTCGTCCTGCTCCATCGCGTCGCGCTGCGCGTCTTGGAGGACTCTCGCGCAGCGAACGTGGTCACAGTCCTATACGCCTTTTCGTATCCGATGGCCTATCTGTGTGGCGCCGTGCTTTCTGAGGGGCCGGCCATTCCGCTCCTTGTCGCGGCGGTGTGGCTGACTGTCGGGCGCGAACGACTCTGGTATCCCGCAGCGGCGGGGGCCTTGCTTTCGCTGGCCGTGGCGCTTCGTCCAGCGTACGGTCCGATGGCGGCGGTGTTCGGCAGCTACTTCCTGTGGCGTGGACGCGTCCGGTCCGAATCCCTTCGTCGCGCCGCCGTGTTTGCATCCGCTTTCGTTTTGGTGATGGCCCCGGTTGTGGCGGAGAACGCGCGCATTTCGGGGGGACGTCTGAACTCCATTTCGGCCAATGGAGGGCTGAACTTCCTTCTCAATTTCTCCAAGGTTCACGAAGTCCACTTCCACCTGAACGGGGACTTTTTCCGGATTATCCCGCCAGCTACCGTGGAGCATCCCGAAAATGGAGTGCTGAACACCAATGTGCCGTTTCACGAGCAGGGCTGGTATTACCATCTCGGTTGGGAATATCTGCGCAGACGGCCGGCCGTATTGCTCGAAAACCTGCGTGGCATGGAGACTGTTTTCTTCGGGCCTATGATGCCGCAATTTGATGATGCGGCGGGTGTCCGACCGATGATGGCTGTCTTCCACGCACTCGATTTCGGTCTCTTCCTGATGATTCCGTTTCTGCTGTGGGTGGGACTGTTCCGCCGGAGTGCCATTGGCGACCGGTGGGCCGAGGTTTTGTTCCTGGCGGGCCTGGTGGCGGTCTCGTTCGCAACCATGTACGTGTTCGGAGCGGAGCAGCGGTATCTCTACTCCTTCCTTTTTGCCATCATCTTGTTGGCGGTGTTCGCCGGTCGAATTTTGGTTCGTGGCTGGCCCACCCTTCGCCGCCCGTTCACCATCTATGTTGGGGGGCTCGCGGCTCTCTGGGGCGCTGGCTGCGCCGTGAAGGCCGTGCGCGCGCGACTGACCGCTCCCACGGTCCGCGTCACGATAACCCAGAACCGCAACCCGCTCACGTCACTCATGGATGATCGCGACGCGGTCTCAAGCCGCACAATCGAAGTCGACCAGCTACGGTTCCCTTTCGGGCGGACGCTCCGGCACGAAAGGGTGGGAGAACTTGGTTTCTCTCGCGACTATTTCATCGAGGCGGAGGCCAGCTTCCAATTCCTAACCGTGGGGCAGCCGATCACGTTCGAGGTCTACTCCGACGATGGATTCCGCCTCGAGATGGACTCGAAGCAGCTCGGCACGTGGCCGCGCGATCGCATGTTCCCGACCTCGCCGGACCGGTCGGTAGTCAAAAGCGATGGCGGATGCCACACGATCCGGCTCACCTACTTTCAGGGCGGGGGCCCGCAGGGGCTGCTCGTATTCTACAGACTCCCCAAGGAGGGCGGCCGCGAACAGCGGTACGCCCTCGGCGAATCGAGCGGCGTTGTGCAGTTCCTGCCTGCCCGCATTGATAAGCCCGATGACCCGTGCTTGCGAACACAGACACTCCGATGATCCGTGTACGGAACAGCGTCGGTCGAAAAATCACGAAGGCCTACGCTTTCCGGGACGCCGGCCTGCTGACCGAGGCATCCCTCGTCGGACGGGATGCGCGCTTGGCAGCAAGATCTGCAGCGCGGGCGATGCTCTTGGCTACCGGCAGGATTTCACTCGCCATCCGAAGCTTCAATGACCTTCAGCCTCCTCTTGCGTGCGCTGTCCTGCAGAATGCCTGCCTGCCCAGCGCCGTTCGCAGCAGGGCTCCCACAACGGCAGAATCGTGACCGATCTGCGGCCCGCGGGAGGTCGATGCCGTGGTGCGGCCCAAACCCGAGCACAAGCGCGCCTGGGCCAGCGTGGCCAGGCCGCCCGAAGAAGTGATCGAGTCCGTATCCCAAGAGGCGCTCCGTCGCGACCCCAGCGGGCAATAGACGCTGGCTCATACTGGTCGATAGCAAACCGGCTCAACTCGCACTCATCAAGAAGGTGGCCAAGCGTCACGGCGTCCGGCCGGCCATCGCGCTCGACGTGATCCACGTCTTGGAATAGGTGTGGGGCGCGGCCTTCGCGCTGCACGGCGACGGCAACCCCGCGGCCCACCGTTGGGTCAGCGAGCGCCTGCCGAAGATCCGGCGCGGCAAGTCCAGCGACGTAGCCGCGGACATGCGTCGCACGCCTGCGAGACCAAGCAGCCGACCAGGGGAGGGCAAACTCGTGCCGTGCGCATGGCCCAGGAGCAGCCGAAGCGCCGCCGTGCCCGCCGCACAGCCACGGCTTGCCCCCCAGAGGCTCTGCTCCCCTGCTCCCCCCTCTGATGCCCCACGGCCAGCAAAAGAGACGAAAAAACTGCGTCCGGGTTGCACACGGCCCGCCGCCGCCCCACGATGAGGGACACGCGCAGGAGCGGGGCGTGGTCCCGCAAAGATGCGCTGCGCGTGGCAGCATTTTTCGTCATGCGGTTGGTGTGCCCCCTCGGATTGTGGCCAAGGAGAACGGATGAGCACTGTTTCCTCCTCTCTGATTAGCAAGATTGCGGCGTTGCAGAACCAGAAGGAGTTCGCCGAACTCACCTGGAATGGGAGCTTCGAGGACTACCTGGGGATCGTGCGACAGAACCCAGGCGTTACGCGCACGGCGTTTCAGCGCGTGTACGACATGATCCTCTCGTATGGTCAGGAGGAATACCTCGACAACAAGAAGCGCCTCACGCGCTACGCCTTCTTCAAGGACGAGCAACACGGCGGTGCGGACGCCATCTTCGGTCTCGATATTCCGCTCATGCGTCTGGTGGGTGTCCTGCAGAGCGCGGCCGAGCGCTACGGCACCGAACGGCGCGTGATTCTGCTGCACGGTCCGGTGGGCAGCTCCAAGTCCACCATCGTGCGCCTCATCAAGCGCGGCCTGGAGGACTACTCACGCACGCCCGAGGGCGCTCTTTACACCTTCGACTGGGTGCTGCCGCCGGGAATGGAACACATCACGGGCGGCAACAGCGTGTTCCGTTGCCCCATGCACGAAGAGCCGCTGCGCCTCATTCCGCAAGAGTGGCGTGCCAAGGCCCTGATGGAGATGGGCATTAACGAGCCTGGACACGAGAAGGTCCGCGTGGAGGGCGACTTGGATCCGGCCTGTCGCCTGGTGTTCCGCGAGCTGATGGCCCACTGCAAAGGCGACTGGGCCGAGGTGATCAAGCACGTGCGCGTGCGGCGTCTCGTGCTCTCCGAACAAGACCGGGTGGGCATCGGCACCTTTCAGCCCAAGGACGAAAAGAACCAGGACTCCACCGAGCTCACGGGCGACATCAATTACCGGAAGATCGCCGAGTTTGGCTCGGACAGCGATCCGCGCGCCTTCAACTTCGATGGCGAGTTCAACATCGCCAATCGCGGCGTGATCGAATTCATCGAGGTGTTGAAACTCGACGTGGCGTTTCTTTACGACCTGCTCGGCGCCTCTCAGGAACACAAGATCAAGCCCAAGAAGTTCGCGCAGACCGACATCGACGAGGTCATCCTGGGCCACACCAACGAGGCCGAGTACAAGAAGCTGCTCTCGAACGAGTTCATGGAGGCCTTGCGCGACCGCACGGTGAAGATCGACATCCCGTACATCACGCGCACCTCGGAAGAGCGGAAGATCTACGCCAAGGACTACAACGCCAGCAAGATCCGCGGCAAACACATCGCGCCGCACACGCTGGAGACCGCGGCCATGTGGGCCGTGCTGACGCGTCTGGAGGATCCCAAGAAGCACCAATTGTCCCTGGTCCAGAAGATGAAGCTCTACGACGGCAAGACCCTGCCGGGCTTCACCCAGGACAACATCAAGGAGCTGCGCAAGGAGGCCCTGCGCGAGGGCATGGACGGCATCTCCCCGCGCTACATCCAGGACAAGATCTCGAACGCCCTGGTGAGCGATCGCGGCGAGGGATGTGTGAACCCGTTCATGGTCATGAACGAGCTGGAATCGGGCTTGCGCCACCACTCGCTCATCACCAGCGAGGAGCAACGCAAGTACTACACGATGCTGCTTGGCCTGGTGAAACAGGAGTACGAGGACATCGTCAAGAACGAGGTCCAGCGAGCCATCAGCGCCGACGAGGAAGCCATCGCCAAGCTGTGCGCCAACTACATCGACAACATCAAGGCGTATACGCAACGCGAGAAGGTCAAGAACCGCTACACCGGACAGGACGAGGAGCCGGATGAGCGGCTGATGCGCTCCATCGAGGAGAAGATCGACATCCCCGAGTCGCGCAAAGAGGACTTCCGGCGCGAGATCATGAACTACATCGGTGCCCTGGCCGTCGAGGGGCGGCACTTCGATTTCCGCACCAACGAGCGGCTGCAGAAGGCGCTGGAACTCAAGCTCTTCGAGGACCAGAAGGACTCGATCAAGCTCACCAGCCTGGTGTCCGCGGTGATCGATCGCGAGACGCAGGAGAAGATCGACGTGGTCAAGAACCGCATGATCCGCAATCACGGTTATTGCGACATCTGCGCCACGGACGTTCTGAATTTCGTGGCCAGCATCTTCGCCCGCGGGGACACCAAGGACTAACCCATGGACACGCGCCACCCTCCGGTCACTGTGGAGATGAACGGGACCGCGGCGCAACTCTTGCTCAAGCTCATGGCGGAGTTGGACACGGACCAACCCATGGCCGTGCTCACCCGCTCCCTGGGTGTGCTGGAACAGGCACTGGCCGCGCGCCGACAGGGCCGCCGTCTCGGCGTGCTCGACGACAGCGGTCGCTTCATCGACATCGTGGTCTGACATGGCCCTGCGCATCGACCCCGACCATCAGCGCTTCCGCGACATCGTGCGCGGACGCATCCGTCAGAACCTGCGCAAGTACATCTCCAACGGCGAGATGATTGGGCGCAAGGGCAAGGACATGGTGGCCATTCCCGTGCCCCAGATCGACATTCCGCGTTTCCGCTTCGGGGACAGTGGCCAGGGCGGCGTGGGCCAGGGGCCGGGCAAGGTGGGCGACGTGGTCGGGCAGGGCGATCAGCAACAGGAGGGCGCGGGCAAGGCAGGCAGCGAGCCGGGTGAGCACGTCCTGGAAGTGGAGCTGTCGCTCGACGAGTTGGCCGCCATCCTGGGCGAGGAGCTGGCCCTGCCGCGCATCCAGCCGCGCGGCAAGGAGCGACTCATCACGCAGAAGGACCGCTACGTGGGCATCCGG
>JAEXQJ010000122.1 GCA_023438785.1 Pseudomonadota bacterium | reverse complement strand
GGGCGACATAGAGCGCCCCCGGCGCGCCGCTGCCGCCCGCCCCGCCCCCCCCGCTGCCGCCGGTGGCCGCGCCACCACTCTGCGAAGCGCCGCCTGTGCTGATCGTGCCGCCGGTCGCCCCGCCGCCGCCTGTCGCTCGGCCCCCCACGGAGCCGGCCATTCCGCCTGCCCCTCCCGTACCGCCTCCCGCCGCACCGCCGTACGAGGTCGACGTGTCTGTTCCGGTGGATGAGGGGCTGCCGCCGGCCCCCCCGCTCGATCGGCCCCCGGTCCCACCCGCGCTGCTCGCGTCAGCGCCGGTCTGGGGCCCAGACGAACTGGAACAAGCCCCGGCCGCTGCCACGAGCCCAAGGATAGCGAGCGCCAGAGTGGGATTGTTCAATGGAAACCTCCGAAGTGCGTCCTCTTCCAAGTTGCGACCGCTCCACAAGACGAAGCTCATCCGTCGCGCGGTGTTGAGTAGGGAGGGCGGGCGGCGCGGATTTCGGGTCAACAATCGGTGGCGCACGACGTGAATGCGCTCAAGACGCAGAAAGATGAACCGATCCCAAGCCCTCAGGCGACTATTCTCCGTCACCGCACTTTGCATAAGGCCATGCCCAGCCCTCGTCCCCGCGTGTCGTTATCCCTGGTGGTCGGTCAAGACCACCGGGCCATCAGTGATGGAGACCTCGCAAGGGGGCTGCTGGCCGGCGAGACGTGGGCCATCTCCGAGACTTGGCGCCGGTTCGCCCCGATGGTGCTCACGATGGCGCGACGCACTTTGGGTTCGCAGAACGAGGCCGAGGACATCGGGCAAGAGGTCTTCTACCGCTTGTTTCGCAAGGCGAACACGCTGCGCGAGCCGGACAGCTTGCGCAGCTTCGTCTATGCCTTCACCGTGCGTGCGCTGCAGGCCGAGTTGCGGCGGCGGAAGCTGCGAGCCTGGCTTTGCTTCGAGCAGCCCCAGACGCTGGCGGGGCTGGGCAGCCAGGCACTGGACATGGAGTCGCGCGATCTGTTGCGCAGGTTTCATGGCCTGCTCGAACGGCTCAGGCCGCGAGATCGGCTGGTTTTCACACTGAGACGAATGGAGTCGATGACCGTGGAGGAGATCGCCGCCGCGATGGAGCTCTCGGTATCCACGGTGAAGAGATCAATGGCGCGTGCCGAGGATCGATTGTCGAAATGGATCGACGCGGACCCTGGGCTGGCCGGCCTATTCGGTGAAGAGAGGTGGAGATGAGAACCGGAGACGAACTCACGGACTCTCCGAGGCTCGCCAGGCTGGCGGAGTTCTATCGGGACAGCGTCGACCGGCCCTCCGCCGCCGAGTTGGCCCGCGCACACGACACGCTTCTCGCGCGCATCGCTGCCCACAGATCCCGACGGCGGAGACTGGTCCCGTGGTCGCTGGCTGGCGCCGCGGTCGCCGCGTCGGTGCTGATAGCCCTGCAAATCGCCTCCGGCTTGCTCAAAGGCTCCTCCACCCCTGAGCCGCCGCCCCTCGCCTACCAGGTCAACGGAGGCAGGGTCATCGAGGGTGGCTATCTGCGCGAATCCGGGCATGCCGGTATGCGTGTGTTGTTCAATGAGGGCAGCAGGTTTTCGTTCACGCCGGGGACACGCGGCCGTATCCGCTCAGTCGACCGGATCGGTGCCCACGTGGCCGTCGAGCACGGCACGGCGTCCTGCGAGATCGTGCGCCGCAGTGGTCGGCGGTGGTTGGTCGACGCCGGCCCCTTCTTGGTCACGGTCAAGGGCACCGGGTTCACGGTCTCCTGGGATCCGCTCCGGGAACAATTCGAGCTCCGGCTGCGGCATGGCCGCGTCGTGGTCAGCGGACCGGTCTCTGCCGGAGACATCGAGCTGCGGGCCGGTCAGCGTTTGGTCGTGAACCTGGCAAGGGCGGAGACGGTGATCACTGAGGAAACGCCGGACCAGGGTGGGACCGAGGCCGTCGGCGCGTCCGCCGCGGGCTTTCCGCCCGAACCCGCCCCCCAGCCGCCCACCGTCAACCCCCAGTCCGCCAATCCGTCCCCGTCGATCGGTGCGTCGAGCGCGGCGAGCGCCGGCGAGCGACGATGGAGCGACGAGCTGGCGCGCGGCAACTGGGACCGAATCCTCGACGAGGTCAAGCGCGTCGGGGTCAAGCCGACGCTCAGCAGGGCGTCGAGCGAGGACCTTTTCGCGCTCGCCAACGCGGCTCGCTATCGACGGCAATTCGACCTCGCCGGCGCGGCCCTGCTCGCGCAGCGTCGACGTTTCCCGGACTCGCCGCGCGCGCTCGACGCCCTCTTCCTCCTCGGCCGCGTAGAGGAATCCCGCGAACGCGGCGTCGCCCAAGCCATCGCCTGGTACGACGAATACCTGGCCCGGGCCCCGAGCGGCCCCTTTGTCGGGGAGGCTCTGGGACGGAAGATGATCCTCACCGACAAGCTGGAGGGGCCGGCCCAGGCGCGGCCCCTCGCCGAGGACTACCTTCGCCGTTTCCCCAAGGGAGGCTATGCTGGACCGGCGCGCGAGCTCATTCGTGCCCGGTAGCCAAGCCTTTGAGCCGACTCTGCTCTGCCCTTGTCATATCGATGCTGCTCACATGGGCGCGGCCAGCGCCCGCGGCCAGCGTCGCCATCGTGCGGCCGCACACGTCCTCCCCGGAGGTGGCCGAAACGGTGTCCCGCCTGCGGGGAGAGCTGTTCTCCCTGGGCCTCGACGTCTCCCTAGCGGATCGCCCGGACACACGCGGCCTGGATCGAGTCGATGCGCTCGCCTGGCTCGAACAGTTGACAGGTGAGCACCGCGCCGACGCCGTCATCGACATCCTTGGACACGATGCCCCGGTTGCGATCGACGTCTGGATCGTCAAGAAGGCGCCGCGGCGCTTCGAGGTCACCCGGGTCCCCGCTGAGCCCAACACCATCAACGTCTCCGAGAGGCTCGCCCTCCGCGCCGCCGAGGCCGTGCGCGGAAGCCTTCTCGAGCTCGACTTGGCAGCACGACCGCGCCCAGAAGAACCGGCCACGCCGCCCCAGGCGCCTCGCGCATCTGAGGCAGGGGCGGATGAGCCTCCGAGCCGCCGCGAGCGCTTGGGCATCGAGGCGGGCGCCCAAGCGATCATGAGCCTCGACAACGTCGGGCCCGCCGTCCTCCCGCTCGTTCGCGTAAATTGGATGGCCCGGCCTTCGCTCGCACTTCAGGTTGCGTTGGCCGGTCTCGGCACCCGACCAACCGTCGCGACGCCCATTGGTCAAGCACGGGTGGCCCAGCACTACGGCGTTCTCGGGGTCAGGTATCGGCTTCGCCCGGACCAGCGCTTGTGGCCGTTTCTCGCGCTGAGTGCCGGCGTGCTCCGCACCTCCGTCGAGGGCCAGTCTGGCTCGGGCGTTGTCGGGCACCACGTCCCCAAATGGTCGTTCCTCTTGGACGGCAGCATCGGGGCGGGCTTCCGACTCCGTGGTCGCTACCATTTGACAGTGGCGGCACACGCGCAGGTCGCCCGGCCCTACGTGGCCATTCACTTTCTGGATGGTGTCGCGGCCACGACTGGCCGGCCCAACGTTCTCCTCTCTGTCGCCCTCGGTGCGTGGCTATGAGGTTAGGCGCGCGGGTCGGGCTTTTCGGAATCCTGGGCGGCCTGCTGGCCACCACGAGTTGCGGGCGCGCTGACGTGTACGCCCTGACTGCCGATCTCGACGCTGGCAGCGAGACGCCTGATGCTGATGGTGAGCCCCGCGCCGGGTGGGCCATCTACGTCGCCGCTGACGGCGATGATGCCAATCCGGGCACTCTGGACCAACCCCTTCGCACACTGGACAAGGCCCGCGATCTGGTGCGCGCCAAGAACAGCGCCATGACCGCCGACATCACGGTGGTCCTGCGGGGCGGCACCTACCCACGAACCACCACCCTGGTGTTCGACACCGCCGATTCGGGCACCGGTGGGTTCTTCGTCAAATACGTGGCGTATCCGGGCGAGCGACCGCTCATAACGGGAGGGCAGCCCATCAGGGGTTGGAAGCTCTCGGACGCGGCCAACAGCGTCTACGCGGCGAACGTGGGCGCCATGGCTTTCCGGCAGATGTACGTCAACGGCGTCAAGGCCATTCGCGCGCGGAGCCCAAACCTGGGACCGAACGGCGCCGCCAACTTCAATCGCCTCTCGGGCTGGGACAAGGCCGCGCACAACGTCCAAATCCCGACCTCCCAAGTCGCGAACTGGAAGAGCCTCTCACGGATCGAGATGCATCTCATGACGGCCTGGGCGGACAGCATCCTTCGGATTGCGTCCATCGCGACCTCGGCCAACACGGCGTACATCAAGTTCCAGAGCCCCGAGGACGCCATCCTGTTCGTACGGCCCAACCCGCGGCTCGATCAGATGGGATGGGGAGCGGGGCGGCCCTTCTACTTCGAGAACGCAATCGAGTTCCTCGACCAACCCGGGGAGTGGTACCTCGACGAGACCACGGGTACCGTGTCCTACAAGCCACGAGCTGGCGAGGACATGGCGACCGCCACCGTCGTGGCACCGATGCTCGAGACCCTCGTTAGCGTGAAGGGTACGAGCACCTCGGAGCAGGTGACCCATCTCTGGTTCCAGGGACTCACATTCGCTCATTCGACGTATATGCGTCCGAGCCGACAGGGTTTCCTGGACAATCAAGCCGGCCAGTACAACCTGACCGCGGACGCCAACAACAATCAGACGGTGGGGCGCCCGGCCGCGGGTGTGACGGTGGCCAACGCCAACCACATCCGCTTCGAGCGCAACGTGTTCGCCCAGATGGCAGCGACCGGCCTTGATTTCGTTTCGGGCACGCACGACGACGTGATCATCGGCAACGTGTTCACCCAGATCGGCGGCAGCGGAATCTCAATCGGCAAGTTCGCGGCTGACGAGGCGACCGAGTATCACACCGCCTACAACCCGAGCGATCCGAGCGAAATCTGCACGAACGATAGGATTAAGAATAACTACATCCACGACGCGACAACCGAGATCCAGGGGGCCTGCGGTATCGCGGGCGGCTACCCGCGCGGCGTCGAGATCGAGCACAACGAGGTCACGGGGACCAACTTCACGGGCATCTGCGTCGGGTTTGGCTGGACGAGCCTGGCAAACGCCATGAGCAACAACAAGATCAACTACAACAATATCCACCACGTGGCCAATACGCTGGCCGGAGGAGCCGCGATTAGCACGATATCGAATCAGGGCCCCGCATCCGAGATCCAGAGCAACTACATCCACGACATCGCTCAGTCCCCATGGGCCGACTACGCCGTCCAGGGCCTGTACCTGGACGAGGGGACGAGCGGCTACACCGTCGCACGGAACGTAATCGTCAATGCGCCCGGCTCGCTGATAGCCCCGAACACCGGAGCCAACACCGTATCCGACAATGGCGCGAATCCGCGTGGCGCCGAGACCACGATCGCGTCCGCTGGCATTGAAGCCGCCTACGCGGACATCAAGGCATTCGAGATTCCCCCCGCCGTCTTCTGACCCGGCATTCCGAGCCGAGATCACGCGCGTGCCGTTCGGGCGGGGCCTGGCCCAGCCCGTGGCATCGTCGCCGACGGGCCGAGCACCGCGCTTCGTTACACGACACGCCGCCCACATCCGTCGGGCACGCCGGCCTTCCGCAGGATCACGGCCAAGGGACAGAAGCCGGTGAACGCACTCTGCAGCATGTTGAGGCCCACGAAGCCAGGCAGGGCCAGGAACCAGGGATTGAGGGTGAGGCTGAGCACGACGCCGGCCAGAACGAACAGGCCAGCCACGGCGAAGACGATGCGCTCGACGGTCATGGCGTGCTCCCCGTGGGGGCGAGTTGGTTGTTGATGGGAATGACGGGCGTCGTGGCCACCTCACGGGCGCGGGCGCCTTCGCGTTGCAGTTCGGCGGCGCGACCGCGGCGGGCCAGCAGGTAGTAGAGGAGCGGCACCGCCAAGCGAGAGAGCAGCGTGGCCGCCACCTGTCCGGCCATCAGCGCCACGGCCAGCCCCTGGAAGATGGGATCAGCCAGCATGACCGCGCTGCCCACCAGAACCGCCGCCGCAGTCAGGACCATGGGTCGAAAACGCACCACGCCCGCCTCCTCCACGGCCAGCGCGAGCGGCATGCCCTCGCGCAGCTTGAGCTCGATGAAGTCCACCAGGATGATGCTGTTGCGCAAAATGATGCCCGCCCCGGCAATGAAGCCGATCATGCTGGTCGCCGTGAAGAAGCTGCCCATGGCCCAGTGGGCAGGCACGATGCCGATCAACGAGAGCGGGATGGGCACCAGGATGACCAACGGCACGGTGAAGCTCTGGAACCAGCCCACCACGAGCACGTAGATCAGCACCAGCACGGCAGCGAAGGCTAGGCCCAGATCGCGAAAGACCTCCAGCGTGATGTGCCACTCGCCGTCCCATTTGAGAGAGGGGTGCTCGGTCTGCGTGGGCAGATTGAGCCCGAAACGCGGCACCACCTCGCCCGCCGAGCTGCGAAGCGCGTCCAGCTTCTGGTTGAGCGCGGCCAAGGCATACACCGGACTCTCGATGGTGCCCGCCAGATCGCCGAACACGTAGGCCACCGGCATGAGGTTCTTGTGGAAGATGTCCTGCTCCGCGCGTCCCTCGTGCGCACGCACCAACTCGGACACGGGCACCGGACCGCGCACACCGGGCACGGTCAGTTGCAGGAGCTGCTCCAAGCGGCTGCGCTGGGCCGGCGCCAATTGCAGGACGACCGGGATCTGATTGGCACCGCGTCCGGCGTGGAAGATCCCGAGGGGCGCACCGTAGCCCGCGGCCGCCAGGGTCTGCACGACGGCCGCCGGCTGAACGCCGTGCAGGGCCGACTTTTCGCGGTCGATGACCAGCGAGATCTTGGGCGAGGTAGGATTGAGCGTGGAGTCGACATCCACCACACCCTCCGTGGTGCGAAACGCCTGCAGGGTTTCCTTGGCCAGGCGATCGCGCTCGGCCGCGCTGGGTCCATAGATCTCGGCGACCAGCGTATCGAGCACGGGCGGCCCCGGGGGAATTTCGACCAGCTTGAGGCGCCCTCCCTTGGCATGGGCGATGGCCTCCAAGGCGGGGCGCAGGCGCATGACGATGTCGTGGCTCTGCGCCTTGCGCTCGCCCTTGGGCAGAAGGTTCACCTGCAGGTCCACCTGCTCGGCGGCGTCGCGGAAGAAGCTGTGGCGAACCATGCCCACGAAGGTGAAGGGCGCGGCCACGCCCGCGTAGACCTGCACATCGCGTGCCTCGGGCTCTTCCAGGACCCGCCGCGCCAGAGCCTGCCCCACCACGAAGGCATCCTCGCGCGGCGTGCCCGCCGGCATGTCGAGCTGCACCTGGAATTCGGCCTTGTTGTCGAAGGGCAGCATCTTGACCTTCACGGTGCCCGCGGCGATGAGCACGCCCGCCCCGCCCAGGAGGAGCAGCAGGCCCGCGCCGAAAGCCCAGCGCGCCAACGCGGAACCGATGAGCCAGCGCGTGACCCAGCGATGCATGCGCGTCCAGATGGTCTCGTGACGGGCCTCGGGGTGGGCCGATTCGTCGTCGCTGTCAGGAGAGGGCGCCTCGTAGTTGGGGTCAGCCGGATGCAGCCCGGTCTCGTCGGTCGCGGGCAGATGGGCCTTCTTGCGGAACACCTTCATGGCCGCCCACGGGCTGACGATAAAGGCGATGGCCAACGAAAAGAGCATGGCCACGCTGGCGCCGATGGGAATGGGCCGCATGTAGGGGCCCATGAGGCCGCGCACCAGGGCGAGGGGCAGAATGGCCGCTACCACGGCGAAGGTGGCCAAGATGGTCGGATTGCCCACCTCGTCCACGGCGTCGATCACGGTGCGCGCGAAGCTGCGCTTGGGCCCCGGTAGATACAGGTGTCGGTGCACGTTCTCCACGACCACAATCGCGTCGTCCACGAGGATGCCGATTGAGAAGATGAGGGCGAAGAGCGTGACCCGGTTGAGCGTGTAGCCGAACAGGTACGTGAGCAGCAGGGTCAGGGCCAAGGTGACGGGCACCGCCACGGCCACGATGACCGCCGAGCGCCAGCCCATGGCGAGGAGAATGAGCGCGATGACCGAGAGCGTGGCGATGAGCAGGTGCTCGATGAGCTCGTTGGACTTCTCGCCCGCCGTCTCGCCGTAGTTGCGGGTCACGTCCACCCTGATACCGGCGGGGATCAGGCGACCCTTGAGGGCCTCCACGCGCGCGAGCACGCGGTCGGCCAGTTCGGTGGCGTTGGTGCCGGGACGCTTGGCCACGGCGATGGACACGGCCTGCTCGAAACCGGGCTGGCCCCGCTTGGCCGTCATGACCAGGGCAGGCTCGGGCTCGGGCCCGTCGGTGACGCGTGCCACGTCCTCCAAATACACGGGCCGGTCGCCCCGCGTGGCCACCACCACCCGCCGCAACTCGGCAGCCGACGACACGTAGCCCTGGGCCTCCAGCTCCACGCGCCGATTCGCATCCACCAACGCACCCGCTGGCAGCTGGGCCTGGGCCGCGCGCAGCGCCGGATCCAATTCGGCGATGGAGACCTGCAAGGCGCGCAGGCGATCCGGATCGGGCTCGATGCGCACCACGCGCCGGGCTCCGCCCAGCACGCGCACCTGCGCGGTCTGCGGCACGTCGGCCAGCTCGCGCGCCACCTCGTCGGCCACTCCACGCAGGACGCCCGGCGGTTGCTCGCGCCCGTGCAGGGTCAGGTTGAGAAAAGGCACATCGTCGATGGTCAGCAGGCGCACCACCGGCTGCAGCGCCTCGGTGGGCAACAGCTCGGGATGGGCCGCCAACTCCTGGTGCACCTTGACCAGGCTGGGCTCCAGCGGCTCGTTGACCTTGAAGCGAATGGTGAGCAAGGCCGCGCCCGGGCGGCTGGTGCTGTACAGGTACTCAACGCCCGGAATGCCCCACATGCGGCGTTCGAGCGGCGTGGTCAGTTGCGTCTCTACCTCGCCGGGCGTGGCGCCTGGCATGGGCACGATCACGTCCACCATGGGGACGACGATTTGCGGTTCCTCTTCGCGCGGGGTCAGGGCGACGGCGGCCAAGCCGAGCAGCAGGGAGGCCACCACGATGAGCGGGGTCAGCTTGCTGCGCAGGAAGGTCTGCGCCACGCGCCCGGCGAAACCCACTTCAGCGCTCATTGACGATCTCCACCGCCTGGGCGTCGCGCAGGCTGCCGGGTCGGTCGATGATGGCCTCGTCGGCGCTCAGTCCGGCACGCACCGCCACGTCGTGCTCCGAGGCCTCGCCCACCGCCAACCAGCGCAGATGGGCGCGGCCGTTCTCGGCCACGAAGACCCCGGTCAGATCGCCCCTCTGCACCAATGCGGAACGCGGAACGCGGGCCTGCAGAGGACGCACGCCGCCTGGCACCTGAATGCGCACGAAGGCGCCCGAGCGCAGTCCTTCGCTGTTGGCCACCCGTGCACGCAGGGCCCTTCGGTGCGACAGGGCATCGCCGCCCGGCGTGAGCGCGGTGATCTGCGCCTCACCCGGGCGACCCTCGGCCTCGAAGCGAAGGGTCTGCCCGATGCGCAGGGTGGCCGCCTCGTCCTCGGATAGCGTGGCTTGCACCTCCAAATCCGTACCTTCGATCTCGATGAGCGGCTGGCCCGGTCCGACGAAGTCGCCCGCATTCACCCGGCGCGCCTGCACCACACCGTCGAAGGGTGCGCGCAACTGCGTGTAGCCCAGGCTGGCCCGGGTGGCCGCGACGGCTGCCGAGGCCTGGGCCCGTTGCGCCTGAGCCGCCTCCAACTCCACGGGCGTGGCGGCGCGCTGGCCGGCCAATTGGGCGATGCGCCTCTCGTACGCGGTAGCGTTCTTGAGCGCGGTGGTCGCTGCGGCCAACTGGGCGCGCACGTCGTCGTCGGACAGGGTGAGCAGCAACTGGCCGCGCCTCACGTGCGCGCCCTCGGAGACCAGCACCTTCTGGACCGCGGCGGCCAGGCGCGTGGACACGGTGGCACGGCGGACCGGGGCCAGGCTGGCTGCATACAGAGGAACCGACTCGGCCGAATGCGTCTTCACCAGGCGCACGGCCACGCGTGACTCGGCCCGCGCCGGGCCGGCCCCCAAGGCCAACACCACGGCGACACTCCCTGCGAACATGCGGATCATGGCTTCACTCCTTCGATGGGTTGACCGAGGGCCAGCTCCAGTTGGGCGGTCGCCACACGGACTTCGAGCTCAGAACGCAGCAGAAGGGTCCGCGCGCCGGCCAGGGCCGACTCCGCGTCCAGCACGTCGGTGAGGGGCAGCAGGCCCTGGCGGTGGCGCTCCAGGCGCAGGCGTCGTGCCGACTCAGAGGCGCTGACCGCCTCGGCGGCCGACTGGACGCGCGTCTCCGCCGCATCGAGGGCGCGCCGGGCTTCTCCCACCTCGTGTTGCGCCTGGCGCTCCTGCCACAACTCGGCCGAGCGGGCCGCGCTCGCCCGTTCCCGGGCCGCCTTGGTCGCGCGCGCGTCGGCCAAAGAGAAGTTCCAGCGCGCCAGCAGCCCCAGCGTGTACCAGGTGCCGCCCTGATCGAAGGCCGAGCGCATGGTCTCCACCGTGGCGGTGGCCATCACCTCGGGCAGCAGGCTGCCGCGGCTGGCCTCGACCATGTGGCGGGCGGCGTTGGCGCGCAGGTGCGCGGCCTTCAAGTCGGGGCGATCCGCGGATGCCACTTCGGCGAGGCGCCCGGTCTTGGAGACCAAGGGCGTGCTCAGCTCTGCCGCGGCCGCGTCGTCGCCCACCAGAAGGGTCAGCGCGGCCCGGGCCGAGGCGAGCCTTTGAGCAGCGGCCACGCGATCTGCCTCCGCCTGGGCGCGAAAGGCCGTGGCGCGGGCCACGTCCGCATCCAAGGCCAGCCCCTGTTGATTCCGCGCGCGCGCGAAGCTCTCCGTCTCGCGGGCCTGCGCGAGGACGTCGTCCGCATAGCGGAGCGCCTCCACGGCCACCTGCGCGCCGAAGTAGGCCTGGACCACGTTGAACGACATCTCCTGCAGACGCCGCGCATGCGTCCATTCCTCCGAGTGGGACTGGTCCTCAGCAGCCTTGCGCCCGGCCGTCAGGCGACCGCCCATGTACAGCGGTTGCATCAGCGTGGCGCTCGCCCCCACCCCGCCCGTGAGATCGGGCGAATTCAGGCGCGTTGGATCGAAGTCGGCTTGGGTGATGCGCTGCTCGTCCAGACGTAGACCGAAGGCAGCAACCGGCTCCTTGGTGGCCACGGCCTTGGCCTGCAATTGCAGCGTGGGCAGTCGGCGATCGCGCGCACTCTCCGCGTCCGCGCGGGCGGCGGCAACCATCTCGCGACTGGCCGCCACGCCCGGGTTGTTGTTCCAGGCCGCACGAATGGCGTCCTCGACGGGCAGCGGGGCCGCCGTGGCCCAAGCCGACCCGAATAGCACGGCCGCCGCGGCCAACAGGGAGGGTCTGAAAACGACGTGTGGCATTTGCACGCCGCTTGTGAGCCGCCCACCTCGAGAAAGGATTCACCACTTTCTTCAGGACCGCGGCGCTCCCCTTTCCACGAATCCTTTGCTGCTGGGCCGGCTCTAAGGATTCCGCCTCCTCGCGGAGAGGCGGCCTCACCCCGGGGCTACGAAGCCGCCGCCTTCTCCAACGCGCGCAATTCGCTCTCCACCAGGTCCAGGAGCGGCACGATGGTATCCGCCGAAAAATCGAAGCGAATGCCGGCGGCCCCAAAGAGCTCGGGCAGGGGGCGCGAGTAGCCGAGGGACCAGGCGCGCCAGAGTCTGTCCAACGCCGCGGTCCGATCCTTTCGCCAATTGGCCCACACCTGCAGCGCGCCCAACTTCGCGATGCCGTATTCGATGTAATAGAAGGGGATCTCGAAGATGTGGAGCTGACGCTGCCACTGATGGGCACGCGCCTCCTCCAAGCCGCGCCAATCCAGCCGGCCGGCGAAGCGCTGGTCCAACTCCAGCCAGGCGGCGTTGCGCTCGGCGGGGCTGTGCCGGGGATGGCTGTACATCCAATGCTGGAAGCCGTCCACCATGGCCACCCAGGGCAGCAGGCGAAGCGCGTCCTCCAGTTGCTCGATGCGCGCCCGGGCCGCCTGGCTGGGGCCGTAGAAGCAGTCCATGAATTCCGAGCCGATGAGCTCCATGCTCATGCTCGCCACCTCGGCGAACTCCGCCGGACTGTCGCGGAAGCCGATGATGGGCTGCCCGCCCATGGCGAACTGATGGAAGCTGTGGCCCCCCTCGTGCAGCAGGGTGTACACGTCGCCATTGGTGCCGGCGCCGTTCATGAAGATGAACGGCACGCGCGATTCGTCGAGCCCCACCTGGTAGCCTCCCGGCGCCTTGCCCACGCGCGAATCCGGGTCGATGAGCCCCTGCCCCACCATGCGCTGGAAGAGCTCGCCAAATTGGGGCGAGATACGGCGGAAGACATCGCCGGTCTTGCTCAGCAGCTCCTGGGCGTGCCTGTACGGCGCCAGTGCCGGCCGCCCCGCCGGGTCGCAGTCCAGGTCCCACGGACGCAGGGCCTTCAGCCCCAGCGCCTGGGCGCGCCGCTCGAGCAGAGCGCGATAGCGAGGCGTGACCAGCCGTTCGACCGCATCCCGGAACGCGGCACAATGCGCTGGCGTGTAGTCGAAGCGTTCCTTGGCCTGGAAGATGTACGGGATGTACCCGGCAAATCCCGCGTTGGCGGCTATGCGCACACGCAGACCGAACAGCCTGTCGAAATGGCGATTGAGCGCGTCCTTGTCGCGCAGGCGCCGCTCGGCCACCGTGCGCCAGGCCGCCTCGCGCACTTGACGATCCGGGCTCTCCTGATACACGGCCATCTGCGACAACGTGCGCGCCTGGCCGTCGAACTCCACCGTCATGCTGCCGGTGGTCTTCTGGTAGTCATGCACGGCAAGCGCCACCTCGGTCTCCAGCCCCACGTTCTCGGTTCTGAAAAGGGCGATGCCGTTGCGCACAGAACGAAACCAGTTGCCGTACCGGTCCTGCAGTCGAGCCAATTGGGGATGGGACACCAGGCGCCTGCGCAGCTCGTCGGTCTTCTGGGCCAGGATGGGCTCCACGCCCTCCACGAAGGCCGCGTAGGCCCGGGCCGCCGTCTCATCCGTCGTGTCGCAGGTCATGGCGATGTACCGGCGGGTGCCCTCTTCGCGCAGGCAGCTCTCCCATTCGGACCAGTCCACGATCCAGGCGTCCAGCGCGGCCTCGTCAGGCAGCGGGCGCGCGAGCAATAAGTCGGCGAGTTGGCTCACCACACTCGGCGCATCGAGCTGAGCGTCGGCGGGCACGAACCGGCGGGACGACGACGACGGACGCGCGGGCAGCTTGGGCATGGCGGCTCAATCTAGCAGTCCGGCCGCCGCAGCGGGTCGCAAATCTACGCGACCAGTCAACCGCCAGCTTTTCTCCGCTCCACGATGGCGCGCACGATCTGGTGCATGGGACCGAAGCGATTGTCGCTAACCAATTCCCGCTGAAAGGTGTGGCCCGGCTGGTTGAGATAGACCGCGGTCAGGCGGCCCCCGCCGTAGTTCGACGACTGCAGCTCCTTATCGAGCTTGCTTGACTTGAGATCGATCTGCTTTTGGGCGGCTCCATGCCGGCTGCCCAGGACCAGGTTCAGCTCGGGGTACTCGGCAAAATCCCAGGTCTGCACACGCCCCCGCACCCGGCGTAGCACGCCCTCGCGGGTGACCACCAGCACGCTGCTCTTGGCGTGGTGCAGATCCCGGAGAGCGCGCACCAGGCTCCAGCCCGCGACGAGCACCATGAGACCGACCAGCGCCGCCGCGCCGTACGCCGCCCAGCCGCCCTCCATCACGAACGGCCGCAAGGCAACCGCCGCGCCCAGGATCGCCGCGCCCAACAGACCCATGCCGAGGGCCTGCCGTCGCACGATTTGCCCACGAAAACGAAAAACCGTCAGCCGCCGGTCCGCGGCTCCGCTGTCGACCGCGGCCAGGATCTGCTCACTTTCCATGGCCGCCGTTTCTGCCCCGATCCACGGGCCAGGGGCAACACCCGTGCTCAGCCCGGCTCGATATTTCGGTTCACTCGGGCGTGGCCGTGGTTGCCGCGACAGGCAGTCAGCAGGTACGGGCTGCGGCGCGGGCGTTCTCCATGCCCGGCAAAAAGACGTCCAGCTCCAGCACGTCGCAATCGCCGCTGCGGTCCAGCTTGACGGACACCTGCTGCAGGTCGATGCGCTCGTACTTGGCCAACACGGCCAACAGCTCCTGCTGCAACTGCGGCAGGTAGTCGGGCCCCGAACGGGTGCCCACGCGCTCGCGGGCCACGATCACCGAGAGGCGATCCTTGGCCAGGCTCGCCGACTTGGGCTGGCGACGGAAGTAATCGAGAAAAGCCATGATGTCCCTCGCAGATCGGGGGGTGATCAGCCGAACAAGCGCCGGAAGATGCTGCGCTTCTCCTCTTCGATAAACCGCTGCTCGCGCTCCTCGCCGAGGAAGCGATACACGACATCCAGGTAGGCCTGGGCGACGTCGGTGGTCTCATCCAGGATGGCGGGCGTTCCCTTGTTCGAGGACTGCAGGACAGCCTTCGACTCGGGGATCACGCCGAGCAAGGGGATGCCCAGCAGCTCGAGCACGTCATCCACGCTCAGCATCTCGCCCTTCTTCACCATGGCCGGCGAATAGCGGGTCAGGAGCAGCTGGCTCTTGATGGGCGTCCCGCCCACCTCGGCACGGCTGGTCTTGGCGGCCAGCAGGCCGAGCACGCGATCCGAATCGCGCACCGACGACACCTCTGGGTTGGCCACCACGATGGCCTCGTCGGCGAAGTACATGGCCATCTGCGCCCCCTTCTCGATGCCGGCCGGCGAATCGCAGATGATGTACTCGAAACCCATCTTCTTCAGCTCGTCGATGACCTTGCCCACACCCTCGGGTTCCAGCGCGTCCTTGTCGCGCGTCTGCGACGCGGGCAGGACGTGCAGGTTCTCAATGCGCTTGTCACGGATGAGGGCCAGGCCCAGCTTGGCCTCGCCCTTGATGACATTGACGAAGTCGTAGACGACGCGTCGCTCGCAACCGAGGACCAGATCCAGGTTGCGCAATCCCACGTCGAAGTCGATGGCGACGGTCTTGTGCCCACGCTGAGCAATGCCGGCAGCGATGTTGGCCGTGGTGGTGGTCTTGCCGACCCCCCCCTTGCCTGACGTTACGACGACGACTTTGGACACGTGAGCCTCCCTTGCAAACGAATGACTGCGTTCCATGTGGCGCCCATTCGCGCCGGAACACAAATTTTCGATCTGTTCGTCGAAGCGGTGGATGTCCGTCTGAGCCGCTTCACAGCGCGCTCACCCGGCACACGCCGTTTTCCAGATGGATTTGGGCCGATCTGCCCTTGCACTCTGCCGGCAGATCGTCGGACAGCAGGTAGGCGCCGGAGATGGCCACCAGCTCTGCATCCAGCTTCTGGCAGAAGATGCGGGCCTCGGTCATGCCTTGCGCGCCGGCCACCGCGCGACCGCGCAGGGTGGAGTAGACGTGCACGTGACCGTCGGCCACGACCTCGGCCCCCGGATTGACGGGTGCCAGGAGCACCAGGTCGGTCCCCTCGGCGTAGATGCTCTGCCCGCTGCGCACGGGCTGCCGAATGATCATGGGCGCCCGATGGGCGACACGCACCGGTTGGGCCGCCAGCGGGGCCGCCTCTCGTCGGGCCGGCGCGGCCTCGGGTGACGGAGAAGCGGCGCGCGGGGCCGTCGGCGCCGGGGCCGTCTCGATGGGCGCGGGGACCTCCAGGGCGCGACCGCCTGCCCGAGGCGCAGGCGGAGCCACATAGCCGAAGCCCCCCGAGGCCGCACGCGTGCGCGCGTCCTCCTCGGCGTTGGTGACGGCTACCGGGACCATTTTGCAGCAACGCAAGACCGCGGCCAGCTCGCCAAACGGCAAACGCCCCGCGTCCTCGCCCAACCCACCCAAATCCAACAGGACGGGTGCGTCCTGGAAGAACTGCGGCATCTGCGCCACCTTCGAGCGCAGCTGCTTGGCAATCACCGCCACATCCGTCGTGCGCAGGCGCAACACGGTCAGCGGCGCCACCATGCCCTTGAGCTCGAAGGCCTGATTCTTCGACCGCCCCGCCTCTCGCGGGGCTCGGGACGGGGCTGCTTCAGACTCCGTTGACGCGTGCATGGGGCTGATTTCATCTTGGGCCCGCTTCGCCCCTGGTCAATTTTTCGATCGCCCGGACCCGCCGAGGTCCCATCGCCATCCCCAGGGCGTGTACGCGGGGCTATCATCAACCGATGCTGAAGGCTGTCGCGTTCGCCCTGCTCTCAGGTGCCCAGGCTGGTACGTCACCCGCGGCCGTGATTCGCCCCATCGACGTGCCCGCCGCCTTGCTCGCCCGCACCACCAACCCCGAGCTGTCCGGCGTGGTCTTCAGTGGCCGGTTGCAGCGCTATCTGGTGGTCAGCGACGACACCGGCCTGCGCGAGCAGGACAGCAACCACGTGCCCCAGATCTATGCGCTCGACCGCGCGGGGCGCCTGGACGCGACACCCATCCCTATCGCGGGGATCGACGAGCTCAACGATGCGGAGTCCATCACCGCCGGCCCGGATGACACCTTCTTCGTCGCCACCTCGCATTCGCCCAATCGTAAAGGCAAGACGCCCGCCACCCGCCGCCAGTTGCTCCATCTGCAGTTGCAGGGGCGTAGCCTGCGCGTGCTGGCGCGCCTCGATCTCACCCAGGTCGCGGGCGGCTCGCTCCTCGAAGTCGCGGGCCAGTCCCGCGCCGCGCGCCTGGACATCGAGGCCATCACCTTCCACGACAACGACCTCTTCATCGGTCTGAAATCCCCCCAGTCCGCCGACGGCAAGGCCATCGTGCTGCGGCTGCGGCGGGTGATGGAGGTGTTCGGCCGCGGGCGCTTGCAGCCATCGGACTTCGAAAAATGGGCCGAGCTACCCCTGTGCGTGTCACGCGAGGGGCAGACGGTCTGCCAGGGCATCGCCGATATGACCTTTCTGGCCGACGGCTCCCTGGTCCTCGCGGCCAACGCGCCCAAGGGCGGTCCCAAGGACGGGGGCGGCGCCCTGTGGCGGGCGGCCACGCCGGTGGGCCGCAAGCCCCCCACCCTGCTTCAGCGGTTCGAGGGTCGCAAGCCCGAGGGCGTCTGTCTGTCGGCGGATCGGCAATCCCTGATCGTGGTCTTCGACACGGATCGCAACACGCCCGGCTGGACGCAGCTCCCGCTGCCTCGATAGCCGCGCGGCCTTACTCCGAATAGGCGAAGCAGTAGAAGCCGCCGTAGCCGCCGTCGCTGCCCACGCCACCCGCCCAGCTACCCGACATGTAATTCGAGTCGGATACATTGATGATCTTGCCGCACTTGGTGGTCATGTCGGTATGAATCCAGCCCGGCTGCACACCGGTCAACTCATTTAGCTGGCGCGGCCAGGCGTGCCCCATGCCGGCCGATCCGTAGCCCGTGGTGCTGTTGGTCCAATCGTCACACGTGGCGGTCTTGTTGGTGCCAATCAGCTTTCCGTTGGCGTCGCTGCCCGTCAGGATGTCGTGATCGTCGCCGTAGGACAGGACGCAGAGCCCGTTCTCGTCGGTCAGACACTGATTGAAGGGCCACTGGCACTGCGTGGTGTAGGTGCTGGTTTGGGTGGCGCTCTGATTCGCGTTGTGGCCGCACGAGCCGCCGCCCGCCGTACCCGGACGTCCTGAAGTGTTGGCCGAGATGTAATACGACAGCACCACGTCCGTGCTGCCCGCAGGCCGCGTCTTGGTGAGCCCGGCCTTGTCGGTCGCCAGCAGCAGACCCTCGCTGGCGTAGTTGGACTTGTTGCTGAGCTTCGGTGGGGCGCTGTACCACGGGCCGGAGCCGACGCGATCAATAGCGTTGACCGGGGAGCCCTCGCAGTTGGTTACGCTCAGGAAGGCACGCCACAGGTGCTTGTCGCTGGGGTTGGCCTTCTTAGCCGCTTCCTCGCACAGAGCGTCCGCGCCGGCCAAGCCACCCAGGTCTCCACCCAGGCCGCCCAGACAAGTCGCGCCGCTGTTCGCCGAAGTGGTGCACGGCGACTTCGACTTGATGAAGTCCATGCTGATGACGAAGAAGCTGAATTCTCCGGCGCTGATGCTGGTGTCGTAGCTACCGTCGTTGGCCTTGCCGCAGGCACTGCCGGCCGGCGTGCCCCCCTGGCCGCCTCCACCCGCACCACCACCGCTGCCCGCGCCGCCACTGCTGCCCGCGCCGCCACTGCTGCCCGCACCGCCACTGCTGCCCGCACCGCCACTGCTGCCCGCGCCGCCACTGCTGCCCGCGCCGCCACTCTTTCCCGCACTGCCCGCGCCGCCGGTGCTCCCCGCACTGCCGCCGGTCCCGGCGTTGCCGCCCCCGACGCCCGCGGTTGTGCTTGATGCGTCCGTATCAAGACCAGTCGAGTCAGAACAGGCTACTGCCGCGAGCGTGGAAAGGGCGAGGAGCGAAAGCACACGTGAGCGCATGGGGACTCCGTTGGTGAGGGTGCGATGAGCGCGGGGCCATCGTTGTAGACACCACGGCCGAAGCTGCGATTGCACGTGCCCGCCCATGCGAGCGGGCGGACTACCGACCCGAGCTCGCCAAGCGGTCCAACTCGATGCGGTTCAGCTTGCAGTCCAGACGAGCGCGCAGGTACGAGCGCTTGGTGTCCGACAGCCGTGCGTCCAGCTCCACCACTTGCATGAGGTTAGAAACCTCGCCCGATTTCAGGGCGCGATGAATGTGGGCCAGGCCTTCTTCGACCACTGATGCGGCGTCACGATAGCGTCGCACCAGGGCCGCCTGCTCGGCCTGCGCCGCCGCGGCGCGCAGGATGGCTTGCGAAACCTCGAGCTTGTCCGCGCGAACTCGCTCGAGCAGTCCATGCTGGCGCGCGGCCAGGGCCCGCCGGTCGGCGAGCTTCCAATCAAAGAGCGGTAGGGTCAGCTGGAACCCGAAGGACACGTAGCTCGGATCGTAGCCGGAGTTGGTGTGGCCGCCCATTCCGTATTGGACCTCGAAAAAGTCGAACCACGGCACCAAGGCCAGCCAACTTCGGGTGCGCGCCGCATCCGCCGCGCTCGTCTCCGCCTCGTAGACACGCAGGCGCGGACTCGCCTTCTCGGCGCGCTCGATCCACTGCGCAACATCGGGCACGTCCGCGCAGCTCTCGGTCTGCTCCGGGATCAAGGTCACGTTGGACCCAGGCGGCAGCCCCAGCAGCAGCAACAGTTCATCGTAGGCAGCCTTGCGGTGCGACTCCAACTCGGTCAGTTCGGTGGAGGCGTCCAGGCAGTCGACCTCGGACAAACTCAGTTCCATCCGCGTGGCGGCGTGCAGAGCCAACCGGCTTTTCACCAAATCGCGCAGCGTCTCGCGTTGCTGCAGGACCTCCTTGCCCAGCGCCAGTTGCTCGTCGTAGCTGACGATTCTAGCGTGCAGGCTGCGCGCCAAAGCCACGGTATCCCGCGTCGCCATGGCCAGATCCCGGCCGGCCTTCGCCTCCTCCGCCTTCCCCTCGGCCTCGCGCGCGCCCCGCTCGCCCAACCCGGGTGGTGCCCAACGCAGCCTGACTTTCGCGTGGTAGAAGGGGTCCAGCGGGTAGGGATCCCGGTTGACCGTGGGCTCGACCAGCCGGTCGTAGCGCAGGCCCGACACGCGCAACTCGGGGTTGTTCCAGCGCGTCTCCACGTCCGTGAGCGCCCGTGCCTCGTCCACAGAGTCACGTTGGGCGCGCAGAGCAGGACTGTTCTTCAGCGCCAGCTCCACCGCCTGCTCCTCGCTGAGCGCCAGGCCCGCCTCGACCTGAGCCGCCAACAGGAGCGCCAACAGAAGGTTCACTGGCTGTCTCCACTAAAAACCGCATCACACGCCATCCCCGGTAGGCTGGCAGGCGAATCGAGCTGAACGCGGACACTGCGGGCGAACTCCTGCATCGTCGGAATGTGGCGGAAACGGACGGGGATCTCCTGCAGGTTGGGGGACAGCCCCACGACGCGCCCCGTGAGCGTGGGCCCGGCCGCCTCGCGGGGGATGATCCTCACACGCTCGCCCATGGCGATCCGCTCGGCACGTCCCTGGTTGACGTAGGCCGTGACCTCGCTGGAGCGCTCCTCGGCCACCGTCACCAGCGGCAAGGCGGGATCGCCGCAAAGCTCGCCTTCCACCGCCGACACCTGGGACACGCGCCCGTCGAAAGGCGCGCGGATGTCGAGCTGGCTGCGAAAGACCTCCAGGATCTTGATCGCCTGACGTTGGGCTTCAACGGCCGAGTCCACCAAATCAGCGACGCTCGGCTCGCCAGACGGGGACTTGGCCTGCCAGGCTCCCAGACGCTGGGTCGAGCCGCTGGCCTCGCGACGCACCCGCGCCACGGCCCCGCGGTACTCGTGCACCTTCTTGGCCAGGGCGGCCCGCTCCACGCGCATGGCCTTCAATCGCTCCGAATCGGCCAACTGGTCGCCCACCAGCTTCTGCTCCAACGCCAGGTTGACGTCGATCTCCGACAGGGCCGACCGATCGCGTTCCGCCTCGGCCACGATGCGCGCGGCCTCCACGGCGGCGCGCTCCGCGGTGGTGGCCAGCTCATGCGACGCGAGGGCGTGGCTGTCGCGTGCCCGCACCGAGCGCCAGTGCGTATCGAGGCGGATGTAATCGAGCTGGGCTCGCGCCGCAGCCAGCTCGGCATCGATACGGGTCGTGTCCATCTGGACGAGAAGCTGCCCCGCCTTGACGGGCTGGCCCGGCTTGACCAGGACCTTGAGCACGCGTTCGCGCTCGCGGCTGCGGGGCGCGGTGAGCTTGGCCACGCGGCCCTCCACCACCGCCGGCGATGACCCCACGCCCGCCTGCTTCCAAGCGAAGGGCACGGCCACCGCCGCCACGCTGCCCCACATTATCCAAGGGAGAGCGCGCCGCCAGCCGCGTGCCGGGAGACTAGATTTCATGGGTCGCCTCCTGCATGGCAACCGACACGGCATGGGCGCCCGAGATGGCCCCCACGTCGTTCACGAGCAACGACTCCTTGCCCACCTCCCGCAGCGTGATTTGGTAGACGCGCTCCACCTCACGTCCCTGCACGACCTCGCGCAAGCTGACCGCGGCGAAGCGGCGGCAATACCTCTTGAGGGAGGCGACCAGGGCCTCCTCCGCCTCGGGCGTGGGTGGCAGCTGCAAACGCAGCAAACCGTCGTGGCGGTAGCGCGAACCAAATCCCGAGGTCTGCAGGACGGAGACCACGATGACGAAGGCCGTTGTGCCGAGCGCCCCCGTGGCGAAGTTGCCCGTGCCCGCAGCAACGCCAGACGCAAAGGACGCGAAGACGAACATCATGTCCAAGGGATCGTGTAGCTGATTGCGGAAGCGAATGAGGGCCAGGGTTCCCACGATGCCCAGGCCGCGCGCCAGGTTGTTGCCGATGGCCAACATGAGCACCGTGCTGACCAAGCCCGCCAGGACCAACGACACGACGTAGGAGCGCGAATAAGAGATCCCCTGGTGCGTGCGCACATAGGCGTAAGCGATGACCTGCGCGAACAGATAGGACATGAAGACAGCGACCAAGGCCGCCTGCCACTGGACCACATCGGGGTTCTGGAACAACAGATCAGGCATGGGTAGAACTCAGAGTTGGTTGAGGACGGGGGTGAGGGCATCGCGCGCCCAAAAGCGTTCGACACCACGGCAATACTTGGAATAGCGGATTCGGGACAGTCCTAGGGAAGACGTGAGATTCGACATCCAGCGAGGCACGGCGGTCAGGCACTTCAATTCGAGCACAACGCCGTGGGGGATGGAGCGCATGATCCTGCTGCTATCGAGCGACAACCAGCCCGCCTTGTCGCAATCCAGGGTCCACTCGCTCCACGGTTGACAGAGGACGCGGCGGTCGAAGGTCACGCGCGCATAGCTGTCCACGTGACTCACCCAGGCTTCGCGCTCGTAGCGCACCATCAACATGGGGACCAGGCCGTACCGGTCGACGCGCTCACGAAACAGGCGCTCGGCGCGACTGGCGTCGGGCGCGAGCGGCACGCGCAGGCGTTGGGCCCAGTCGACACGCGGGACGCGCGCCCGTGGCTTCTTCACCATATTGTCGTCCTTGTTCTTCACCTCCAGGAAGACCACGTCCGCGCCGTCGTAGGTGCGCACGCGGGCCTTCCAGCGGAAGCTCCGCTTCTCACCCGCCATACGGAACAAATCCCGGTTGGGCGTATCGAGATAGAGGCTCTGGATGGCGTACTGATGCTGGGCCGACTGGGCCGAAAAGCGGTCCAAGTCGCAGAAGGGCCGAATCGCCCGCCGCACATCTTCGACCATCTCCTCGTGCACCAGGTACTTGAATTCGTATCGGTCGGGGATCTCGATGTTGTGCTGTAGTGTGTCCATCGGCGACTGCTGAGTTGACGACGATAATCCGGGCTCGGGCGGCCAATCCGCAAGTGCCTCGGTGCACTTGACGACTCGCGAAGTCCGCACTACCGAGACACCCCTCCGGCGGAATCGATTGCACTTTTCATGAAGGAGTCGC
>JAEXQJ010000109.1 GCA_023438785.1 Pseudomonadota bacterium | reverse complement strand
GTACATACCGCTTGCGAGGCGATCTGCACACTCGGATTCGCCGGCGGTGACTACGGGCTCGCGGGCGGCGTGGGCGGCGTTCCCCGGCCGAATCCTCCGGGACGGTCGGGTCGCATGGCCTCGTACTGCTTCATGCGCTCGTCGCCTAGGATGGCGCGGACCGACTGCTGCGTCCTTTGGCGCAAGGCATCCAGCTCGGGCCTGAGCTCGATGAACGTCTTCTGGCCCGAACGCTCCACATCCAGAAGTCGACGCCGCTCGTTCTGCTCCTGGGCCAACACGGCGAGGAAGCGCTCCTTCTCGGCCTCGTTCAGCCCAAGGTCGGTGGCAGCCTGCACACGCCACAGCGCCTCGCGCTGCTCGCGCACGTTCTGCCGACGCTCGCGCTCCTGAGCCAACTCGTCCGCCACCATCCTCTGAACCTGCTGCTTGACCTCGGCCGTGTTCTCGCTGGGTGCGGCGGCGGGCGCCAGGGCAACCGGGGCGAGTCGAGGCGGGCTGTCCAGCCGCCTGGCCTGCGGCTCACGAGGCGGCCGGTCAGACGAGCCCGCGGGCTCATCCTCCGAGGCGCTCGAGCGCAGCTCGCCAACCTCTTTGCGCAGGCTGTCCACGTCGTGGCGCAGTCTCACGACGGAAACGGCGAGCACACCTGAAACGAGCAGAGAAACGAAGGCAAGGACCACCGCGATAACGCGCATGCGGCTCAGTATACGCGCCCCCGCTTTTGCGGCGATCGGTCGCGAGACCCGATATCATGAGGCGCATGGCCGCCCCGACACCTCGCCCCCAAGCGCGCCCTGCCCAGGGCGTGCCCGAGGCCGTGCGAGAGGATGAGCGAACCCGTGAGATTCAGGGCCCGGCGGCGGAGGACGGCGACGCGGACAGCACGGTGGCCGTGCCCGCGCCGGTCTGCTCGGAGACTACGGTGCCGGTGCAGTCGTGCATCGAAACCACCTTGCTGCACGAAGTCCTGCGCCGCCAGTCGGCCGAGCGCGACGACGACGACAAGACGCCCTCGCCGCTCAAGTAGCCCGTCGAATCCTTGGCCCGAGGCCGGCATCGTAAGCATGCGATGGCGACCACGACCCTTGACGAGCGGACCTTCACCGAGACGGTCAGGACCGGGCTGGTCATGGTGGACTGGTGGGCCCCGTGGTGCGCGCCCTGCCGAACCTTCGGTCCGGTGTTTGAACGCGTGGCGAACGAGAACCCGGACGTGGTGTTCGGCAAGGTCAACGCGGAGGATCACCCCGGGCTGGCCTCCATGTTTGAAATCCAAGCCGTGCCCACCTTGATGATCTTCCGGGATGGCATCCTAATCTACGACGAGCCCGGCCTCATATTGGAGGCCGCCTTGCGCACGTTGGTCAGTCGGGCCAAGAAGCTGGACATGGACCGAGTGCGGGCCGATCTGGCCGCGCAACCGGCGAGCGCCAGCTAGCCCTTCCGACGAGCGGCCAGGCTCTCCAGGGTTCGATCCCAAAGCACGTACGCAGCCGCCTCGGAGTTGGCGTCGAGTCCGAGGGTACGAACCGCCTGCATGTGCAGCAGGGCCGGCAGCGCGGGATGGAGGGCCGAGGGCGTGGACGATGCGGAGCGGACCTGGCGACCAAAGGCAGCCAAGGCGGGCGAGAGCACGTCAGGCTGGGCGCCCGAGAGCACGGCGGCGAGCGGGCGTGACAGGCGCCGGTATTCGCGGCGAAGCAACTCCTCATCCGGGAGAAGGCCCCCCTGCTCGCAGGCCAGGCGGCGCCGCTGGGCCAGTTGGCGGCGCTGGGCTGCGTCCAGACCCAACCCGCCGGCCAGGGCGTCGTAGGCGCGAACCAACGTGGCCAAGTCGTCGGTCTCTTCGCCCGCGGCCGTGGCTTCCAACCGGGCCAGCGCCAGATCACTGCCCGCCTCGAAGATGCGCTCCACGGCCGGCATGAGCGAGAGCCCGCCGTAGCGCGCGCTCTCGCGGAAATAGGGCGCGGTCTCCACGGACACAACGAGGGAGCTCAGCGGCTCCAAGGCGGCGCGCAGGCGGCGGGTGAAGGCCTGCTCGCCGCGGGCGTGACGGGCGTGGACGCGCACGCGCAGGTGGTGTCGGCGCCCCTCCAAGTAGGGCAAAAAGAACCACCCGTCGATCTCGTCCGCGGCGCGCGCGGCCTGCACCGCGGGAGCCACCGCCTCGACCAGCACCAAATCCTGACGCTCGGGTGGGCCGAACAGCTTGAAGGTCACCCAGCCTGGCGCCGGTCCCGCTTCGGCCGGCGGTGGAACCCGCCCTGCCCCGCGCACCGACTCCAAATCTCCCTCCGGCCCGGTCACCACGGCGACCACGGCCTCCACGCGACGACCGCCTCGATCCGCCAGAGCGTCGAGGGGAGGCCAGACTTCGTGCGCGCGCTGCCCCGCGAAACGGGCCAACTCGTGGTGCGCCTGGGCGGCCTGCAAGTCGATGGGCAGCAGCTCGTCGCCCTGCCCCACCTGCACGAGCCGGGGGACACGCAGGGCCTTGCGCCAAGCCTTCAACGCGGACCTGTGCGCTAGGCTGGGAATCCGCCAACTGGCGGGCGCGACCACGAAGCCGTCCAGCACCACCCGCGGCAGCCAGTCGAGAGCTGAGAGCGGCCCCCATGAGAACGCCCAAGGCGCGTGTTGGCGCGAAAACGACCAGCCGGCCAACAAACGAAAGATGCCAGCCGGCGCCGTAGTAGAGCGCACGCGGTGCAGAGGGCGCGGCGAGAGAGGCTGGCCATCGCCATCTCGAAGCGCCCAAGCGTCGCCGTCGGCTGCCACGGCCATCTCGGCCGCCACAACGGCATCGCCCTCGGGCCACCCCGCCAGGGCCAGGGCGCGCTGGCGGACCGGCGGGTGAGCACACAGGTCGGCCAACTCGGTGGACGACGCGTAAGCCACATCCAAGGCCTCTTCGGCGGGGCTGGCCTCCCGCTCGGCCGCTGCCAGCTCTTGCAAGGCCGCCTGCAATTCGTCGCCGAGGGCGTGGGCAAAACGCCCCCAACTGGCGCCCGCGGGGCCGTGCAGCCCGAGCAACCACCCCGTGCCGGGCGGTGCGCGACGGGGCTCGCGCGCAGGGGCCAGATGCAACTCGAACGTGGCGGGCAAGGGCGTTTTGGGCAGAAAAGGATCGAGCGAGGCGAGATCGAGGTCGATCTGCGGGGCCCCCGTGCGCACGGCGACGGCGACGGCCTGGGCCAGCAGGCCCACCAGGCCCGGCGCGGGCTGGGCCGTGGCTCGTTCCTCCTCGGTCTCGGCGAGCATCTGGCCGTAGCCGCCCGTCGCCAGGGGGACCACATCCAGGGCTCCCGCCCCGAAGATCTCCACGAAGCCACCCAGCGACTCGGAAAGCGCACGGTCGCACCGACGTTCGGCAACCGGGCCGGCCAGGGCCTCCTGCAGCCGAAAGAGCCAGGGCGCCAACGCGGCCGCGCGCTCCACCGCGCGACGAGAGAGGCGCGCCCGACCTGGATGGCGCAACACGGCCTGCACCTCGCGTCGCTCGCCGGAGAGGGGGGTCAAGGCCGCGCGCATCTGAGACGGACTCGTGGCAGACAGGGCCGCGCGCAGCGTCGGAACCAGCACCCGCGCCACCTCCGGCGGCAGACGTTCCAGGCGGTCCGCCATCCACTCCCCCGCCGGTCGTCCCACGAGCGGGGGCGTCAAATCGTGATGCAAAAGCCCGCCGTCGAGAAGCCCGAGCAGCCACTCGTCCGGTTCATGTGCAACCAACTCGCGCAGCCTGGTCCAGGACGTCCAATCGGCCGCGGG
>JAEXQJ010000040.1 GCA_023438785.1 Pseudomonadota bacterium | reverse complement strand
ATGATGCCTTCCTTGACGATGTCGCTGAAGAAGAACTGCCCAATGCGCACCTGCGCGGACACAAATCTAAAGTCGTGCACCAACAAGGTGACCGGCGTTCGCCCGGCCATGGGCCGCACCTTCCTCGTGATGCGGTTCCAGAGCGCATCGTCCTCGCCCACCTCCTCGCTCGCCACGACCACCAGCAGGTCGTAGTCGCTGTAGTAGCCATTCGCCAGATCCTCGACCCAATCCCCGCGCGCGTGGCTGCCGAACAAGATGATCAGCTCCACGTCCACGGTCTGTTGAATGAACGCGGCGATCTGGCGAAGCTGCGCGATTTTGCGTGGGGGCAGATGGTCCAGTTCGGTCTTCATGGCGCCCAGAATCTAACACACCGGGCCGCGCCCCCAGAATCGCTTGCTGTCGCAGCCCCAATGCCATCGCCGAACGCAGGCTGAATGCGGGACTGGGAAGGCTGACTGATCCCCGCGAATTTCGGGGTGCCGACGTGTTCGGCAAGGGTGCGCAATTGTTCGCGGAGGGCTCTCGACATCTCGACGAGAGCGCGTCGGTGGAGGAACGCACGGTGTTCGCCTCGTCTAATGACGGCGAGACCGAGGACAAAGAAGGAAAGGACGCGGTGCTTGACGTATTGGCTTGGTAGCCGCGATGAAGGCGCTGACGTTCAGCCTCGAAGCCGAGCATGGTCGTTGCCAGCGCGGCCAGCAGCAGCAGGATGGTCAGGCGATCGGCATAGGCGGAGCGCACGTGGCGCAGCGACCAGCCGAAACGGTGGTTCTTGGCGTCACCCCAGCGCCCAGTGCTCGGACAAGGCCTCGGCTTGCTCCAGCACGGTCAGCGTCGCCTTCTCTTGCTTGTCCGGTGGGTAGCCGTGCTTGCGCAGGATGCGCTTCACCAGGACGCGGAGCTGGGCGCGGACGTTTTCGCGGCTCGTCCAGTCTATGGTGACGTTCGCTTTGACGGTGGCCACCAGCTCGCGGGCGATCTCTCGTAGGTTATCGTCGCCGAGCACCTTCACCGCGCTGTCGTTGGTCTCCAGGGCGTCGTAGAAGGCCAGCTCGTCGTCGGTCAGCTTCAGCTCGTCGCCGCGGGCGTTGGCGGCCCGCATGTCCTTGGCCAGGCCGATCAGCTCTTCGATAACCTGTGCGGTTTCAAGGGCGCGGTTCTGGTACTTGCGGATCGCCTTCTCCAGCATCTCGGCAAAGGACCGGCTTTGCACGACGTTGTTGCGGAAGCGGGTCTTGATCTCGCCAGACAGGAGCTTGCGCAGAAGCTCGACCGCGAGATTGCGCTGGGGCATCTTGCGCACGTCGGCCAGGAAGTCCTCGGACAGGATTGAGATGTCCGGCCTCTTCAGCCCGGCGGCGGCGAAGATGTCCACCACCTCGTCGGACACCAGGGCGTTGGACACGATCTGCCGGATCGCGTGGTCTAGGTCTTCCTCGGGGCGCGCTTCCCCGGCCGCGCGCTTCGACAGGGCTGCGCTGACCCCTTGGAAGAACTCGACATCGTGGCGGATCCGGGTGGTCTCATCGCGCGGCACCGCGAGGGCGAAGGCGCGCGACAGGTCGGTGGCCGCACGGGCGAAGCGATCTTTGCCGTCTTCCAGGGCCAGAACATGTTCCTGTGCGGCCGGTAGCAGGGAAACCTTGTCTGTGGCCTTGCCCGTGCGCCATCGGGACCAGTCGAAGCCGTGCAGCATCGAAACGAGCACCTCGTGCTTGGACATCATCAGCGCAACGGCTTCATCCTGGTCGAAGGCGGTCTTTCCGGTTCCGCCGCTTTCCGTGTACGTGCGCAGCGCCTCCTTCAGCTCGTCGGCCAGGCCCAGGTAGTCCACGACCAAGCCGCCGGGCTTGTCCTTGAACACGCGGTTCACGCGAGCGATCGCCTGCATCAGCCCGTGCCCACGCATGGGCTTGTCCGCGTACATCGTGTGCAGGCTGGGGGCATCGAAGCCGGTCAGCCACATGTCGCGCACGATGACGATGCGAAAGGGATCCTTGGCCTTGCGGAAGCGGGCGGCCAGGGCTTCCCGGCGCGGCTTGTTGCGGATGTGCGGCTGCCAGTCGAGAGGATCCGAGGCCGAGCCGGTCATCACGACCTTGATCGCGCCCTTGTCGTCGCTGTCAGCCGGGTCGGCCGGACCCGCCCAGTCGGGCCGCAACGCCACGATCTCGCGGTACATCTCCACGCAAATGCGCCGGCTCATGCACACGATCATCGCCTTGCCGTCCATGGCCTCCAGGCGCTTGCCGAAGTGGTCGACGATGTCTTGGGCGACCAGCTTCACCCGGTGCTCCGAGCCCACGACCGCCTCAAGCTGCGCCCACTTGGATTTCAGCTTCTCCTTGCGGGCAATCTCTTCGCCCTCGGTGGCTTCCTCGAACTCCGGATCGATCTTGGGCTTCTCGGACTCGCGCAGGGCCAGCTTGGCCAGGCGGCTTTCGTAGTAGATGGGCACGGTCGCGCCATCGCGCACGGCGCGCTGGATATCGTAGACGCTGATGTAGTTGCCGAACACGGCGCGGGTGTTGGCGTCGCTCTTCTCGATGGGCGTTCCCGTGAAGCCGATGAACGAGGCCCCCGGCAAGGCGTCGCGCATGTGGCGGGCGAAGCCATCAATGAAGTCGTATTGGCTGCGGTGGGCTTCGTCGGCCATCACCACGATGTTGCGTCGGGTGGACAGCACGGGGTGCGGATCCCCCTTCTCTTCCGGCATGAACTTCTGGATGGTGGTGAACACCACGCCGCCCGCCGCGACAGACAGCTTCTCGCGCAGGTCGGCGCGGCTTTGCGCCTGCACCGGCGCCTGGCGCAGCAGCCCCTGACACCGGGCAAAGGTCCCGAAGAGCTGGTCGTCCAGATCGTTGCGGTCGGTCAGGACCACCACGGTCGGGTTCTCCATCTCGGGATGAAGGATCACTCGGCCCGCATAGAAGGCCATGCTCAGGCTCTTGCCCGATCCTTGCGTGTGCCAGACCACGCCCACGCGGCGATCGCCGGGCTCACCGCCAGGCTGACGGCCCGATTCAAAATGGCCACGCTCTTCGCTCGCGCCCGACTTGCGCAGCTTCGAGGCTCGCAGGGTTTCCTCGACGGCCACGTTCACCGCATGGAACTGGTGATACCCGGCCATCTTCTTGGTCAGCTTGCCCCGGCCCTCGTCCTCGAAGACCGTGAAATACCGAACCAGGTCCAGGAAGCGCCGCTTGTCGAACACGCCTTCCAGCACGACCTGCAACTCGGCCACGCTGGCCGGAGCATCCTCGCGCCCGCCAATGGTCCGCCAGGGCTTGAACCATTCCCACCCCGCGCCCAGCGCGCCGATGCGCGCCTCGACCCCGTCGGAAACCACCAGCGCGGCGTTGGTGGCGAAGAGCGCCGGGATCTGGGCCTGGTAGGTCTGAAGCTGGTCGAAGGCCGTCTTCAGGGTGGCCTGCTCGTCGGTCGGGTTCTTCAGCTCGATCACCGCCAGCGGCAGGCCGTTGACGAAAAGGACCACGTCCGGCCGCCGCACGTGCTGACCGTCCGCGACCGTGAACTGGTTGACGGCCAGCCAGTCATTGGCCTCCGGGTTGTCGAAGTCGATCACCGCGACCTGCGCGCCCGCGATCGAGCCGTCGCGCCGCCGGTACTCGACGTTCACGCCCTCGACCAGCATCCTGTGCATGGCCCGGTTGCGCTCGACCAGCGAGGGCGCGTCGGCGCGCAGGAGCTTGCGGCGGGCGTCGTCGATGGCGTCGGGAGGAAGTGACGGATTCAGGCGCGCAAGCGCCTCGCGTAGGCGGGCTTCGAGGATGACATCGCGGAATCCGGGATCGGTGCGCTCGGCGGCGGATTCTCCGAAGGCGATCCGCGGGCCATGAAGGACCGCGTAGCCCTGCACCTCCAGCCATTCGAGGGCGGCGTCTTCAACGGTGGATTCGGTGAACCGGGCACTCATCGAGTGTGATCACCGGATGTCATCGCGTCGGTCAAGCTGCCGGCCTGATGGTCTGCTCGAATTCGTCGGGACGCGACCACCGGCAGACGTCCGACAGCGACTCGACCAAGCGGAAGTCTTCCTCGCCCCACACGTCCAAGGTATCGTCGAACAACGACACGAAACGCACCGGGTTGGGTCCCGTCTTGATCAGATTCAGGTCGTGCCAGGTCGTGATCACGTGCTCCGAAACCCGCCGCGCGGCCGCGCGCGAGCCGCTGGAGAGCACGCACACCAGGGCGCTCTGGTCGGTGGTCCGAGTCTGAAAATCGACCTGCCACTCTCGTCCCGACCTGCCCGCGAGCTTCACCCATCGCTCGAAGGGGATGTGCTTCTCTTGAAGTAGATCGGCGACCTCATCCGTCGTCGACTCCACCGAACGCGTGCGGGTGGTGAACCAGACATCGGCCACCCGAACCATGGCTTGGCCAAGGCGGAACACGCATCCCGCCAAGCGGCTCGGATCCTCACAGCGGAGCAACAACTGGCCCTTGAAGAGCTCCACCCCTTGCGTCAGGCAGACATCCTGGACCAACTTCTGCTGCTTGGGCGAACGCCGGCTAGCCAGCGACTGATTGCGCAGCCAGCCGAGGGCTTCGCCGAGGTCGGTCAACGTGAACCCGCCGTCCCGCTCCTTGACGAAGACGTCGACCACTCCCCCGTCGGGATACCAGAACGGCGTGCGAACGCGCAGAAGCCCATCGCGTGGAGTGATCGTGAACATCCCACCGAGTCCGGACTCGATGATGGCTTGCATCTGTGCGGTCATACGAGGAATTCCTCTTGTACTGCGGGCGGGCGCGCAAGCGAGCCCACATGGGCAATCTTGGCCTCAAGACAGAATTGACGCCAGATCTCCACGGGATCGTCGACGCCTGCCGTGATGTCGTCGGGCACGTAGGCGCGCTTGTCCGCGTACTGCTCCGTCCAGCGGTGCTTGTGCTTCTCGCCGACGCAGTGGCAGTCCGGGTTGTGATGGTCGGCCCCCAGATCGAGCCCGTAGATTCGGCCGGTGCCCTTGTGGAGCAGGGTGAACGAGACCGTCCCCGCCAGCAAGTTGCAGCGACCGTTCACCTGAAGCGGGTAGCCAGCCTCGGAGAGGACCTCGGCCCGAAACTGAACCGCCGGAGAATGGTCCTCGTCCTCTGCCCAACGCAAGTCGCCGTCGATGCGCTTCGACGAATCAGCGAGGATGACCTCTATCTCCGTCTGTGTGATGGGCACTGGCCGGCCTCCTTTGCTAGGCCGAGACTCTACCGCGTCCGGTCATGCGACTGCACCTACCAATCGTTTGGCGTCGCCGACGCGCAGCTCGCCGGAGAGAAGCTTGGGGAGGAGGGTGTCGCGAATGGTTGCCAGCGTTGCCGATTCGGCATCGCGGGCCACGACAAGATGTTGGAGGTGGTCGACTGATCGCGCGAAAGCTCGAAGGACGTCGTCGGGCGGCATCACAAGTGGCACGTCAGACAGAATGTCGGTGTTCAAGTTCGGCATCGTCGCCCCGATCGCATGCTGGGTAATCCATGCCCGCGTCTCCGGCTGGTCCAGCGCAAACGATGCGAACATTGGAGATGGCCACCCTGGGCCAAGCCTGACCATCAAGCAACCCGTTCCGCAAAGCCACCCTTCCTCGCGCGGTCCAATTAGCGCATGCCGTTCGACGTCACCTCGGCGACTGTAGACCACATCTCCAGGTTGCAGACGATGCCGAGACAACCGGACGGCATCTTCCTCGCGAATTCGCGCGATGCTCGCCGTGGACACATGGCGACCGCTGATATCTTTCGGCATGACGACTGGCACGCCTTCAGGCACGTAGTCCGAAGCATGCAGCTGGCTACCAAATGGTCCTGTTTGGATGGCGCCTCCGCATCGTCTGGCTTCCGGACCGAGAGTCGTCGCCCGCCACCCCTTCGGGATCTCGCCGAGGTCGGAGGGGACGAATTCTTTGGGGAAGAGCTTGGCGGTGTCGGGGTCCAGGCCGGCGGGTTTGCGGCCTTGGGCTTTGGCGCGGACGGGGTCGAAGTCGACGAACCAGGACTTGAAGAGGGCGCGCGCCATCGCCTCCAGCGTCTCGTTCATTCGGCGGTTCAGCTCGATCTTGTCGTCGAGGGTGCCGAGGATGTGGGCGATAGCTCTTTGCTCGCCAACGGACGGTAGGGTGATGTGCATCCGTCGCTGGTCAGTGAGGCTGACATACTCGGCCATGTCAGTTTGCCCCGCCACGCCTTTGTACTGGAGATAGAACTCGCGCCCAGACATCCAGTAGTAAAGGAACCGCGGATCGATGAAGGAATGGTCCAACGAGCGCCAGAAGCACAACTGCGGGGAATAGACGAAACGTTCGGTTGTGGGACGAACCAGCGCAAAGCGCCCAACCGTTCCCTTCGATGTGAAGACCACGTCTCCCGGCTCGCTGATCTTCTGGCCCACACGTTCAAGGTTCTCGTGAGGGAAGTAGTCCGCACCTTGAAATCGAAAACCATCGTTGATGTTTCCTGCGCGAGCAAAGGGAATGCCCAATGGCGCAAGTTCATCGTTCTTTGCCCGATAGCCGTCCCCGATCAACAGCCTGCCGTCGGCAATCAGGTCCTCAACGCTGTATCGGTGTCGGTCAGTTTCCATGCTCGCGCTATTCAATCGCTGGATGCCATCGCCCTACGCCCCACTCCCAAACCCAATCCGCCGCCTCGGCTTCTCCGGCGGCTTCATCAGCTCGCGGATGGCGTCGAAGACGGCGCGGAACTGGGTGTCGTACTTCTTCTCCAGTTGGGCGAGCTTGCGAGCCAAGTCGGCGTTGGTCTGCAGCATCTGGCGCAGGAGCACGAAGGCCCGCATGATCGCAATGTTCACGTGAACGGCGCGGGGGCTGCGCAGCACGCTGGACAGCATGGCCACACCTTGCTCGGTGAAGGCCCGCGGCGGCTTGCGCGTTCCGCCCCAACTTGATGTTCCAAAATGGAAGATCAAGTTCTGCATCTCGTCGGGCGCAAGTTGAAACATGAAGTCCTCGGGGAAGCGCTCGATGTTCCGGCTGACGGCCTTGTTCAGGTTGCCAGTGGTCACGTCGTACAAGGCGGCAAGCTCCTTGTCCAAGATGACCTTGTGGCCGCGAATCACCAGGATCGCGCGTTCGATGCGCTCGACCGGTACGAGGCTGTGGTCAGGCATTGGCGCCCCGTTCCCGTTCAAGGTCACAAATTGTGACCTTGAAGCCAGACGTGGCTGCGACGGCGTGGACTTTGAGGTCACAGATTGGAACATCAAGATTCGCCCCCGAACCCCAGCCCCGCCAGGTTCTTGCGGATCGCCTTCTCCAGCTTGGCGCCCTCGGTGAACTGCTGGTGGAGGGTGGTCACCAGGCGCTTCATCTTCTGGTCGAAGGGCTCGCCGTCGTCCTCGACTTCCTCGGCGCCCACGTAGCGGCCAGGGGTGAGCACGTGGCCGTGCTTGCCGATCTCGTCGGTCTTGGCGGCCTTGCAGAAGCCAGGCACGTCCTTGTGCTTGCCGGCGCCCTTGTCGCCTCGCCACGCGTGGTAGGTGTCGGCGATCTTGGCGATGTCCTCGTTGCTCAGCTCGCGGTGGACGCGGTCGACCAGGCGACCGAGCTTGCGGGCGTCGATGAACAGGGTCTCACCGCGGCGGTCGCGGAAGCGGCCGTTCTTCTTGTTGCGGGCGAGGAACCACAGGCAGACGGGGATCTGGGTCGAGTAGAAGAGCTGGCCGGGCAAGGCGACCATGCAGTCGACCAGGTCGGCCTCGACGATGGCCTTGCGGATCTCGCCTTCGCCGGACTGTTGCGACGACATCGAGCCGTTGGCGAGCACGAAGCCGGCCAGGCCGGTGGGCGACAGGTGGTGGATGAAGTGCTGCACCCACGCGAAGTTGGCGTTGCCCGCGGGGGGAACGCCAAAGGCCCAGCGCTTGTCGTCCTTGAGCAGGTCGCCGCGCCAGTCGCTGTCGTTGAAGGGCGGGTTGGCCAGGACGAAGTCGGCCTTGAGGTCGGGATGGGCGTCTTTGTGGAAGGTGTCGCCGTGGACGATCTGGCCGTCGATCCCGCGGACGGCGAGGTTCATCTTGGCCAAGCGCCAGGTGGTGTAGTTCGATTCCTGGCCGTAGATCGAGATGTCGCCCAGCTTGCCGCTGTGGGCTTCGATGAACTTCTCGCTGGAGACGAACATGCCGCCCGAGCCGCAGCACGGGTCGTAGACGCGGCCTTTGTAGGGCGCGAGCATCTCGACCAGCACGCGCACCACGTGGCTGGGCGTGTAGAACTGGCCGCCGTTCTTGCCCTCGGCGCTGGCGAACATGGTGAGGAAGTATTCGTAGACGCGGCCGAGGACGTCCTTGGCGCGGTCGGCAGGGCTGCCGAGGCCGATGTCGCTGACCAGGTTGATGAGCTGGCCCAGGCGCTGCTTGTCGAGGCCGGGCCGGGCGTAGTCCTTGGGCAGCACATTTTTCAAAGACGCGTTGTCGCGCTCGATGGCCGCCATGGCCTCGTCGACCTTTTGCCCAATGCTGGGCTGCGGAGCCGCGGCCTTGAGGTGCGCCCAGCGCGCTTCCTTGGGCACCCAGAAGATGCTCACCGCGCGGTACTCGTCTGGGTCCTCGGGATCAGCGCCTTTCTTTCGCTCAGCCTCCAGCTCCGCGTGCTTGGTCTCGAACGCGTCCGAGATGTACTTCAGAAACAGCAGCCCCAGCACCACGTGCTTGTACTCGGCCGCGTCCATGTTGTTCCGCAGGGCATCCGCCGCGGCCCAAAGCTTGGCCTCGAATCCGACGGTATCGCCGTTGCCGTTCTTCTGCTTCTCGTTGCCGTTGCGTGCGGCCATTCAGGTGCTCCTGGCGCGGGGGGTACGCGACGCCAGCCGCAGTGTATCTCAGCTCATCGCACCAATCTCGCGAATGAACCGGGCTCCGCTTGCGGCGAGCGCCGCCTCGACGATCGGTAGCTCATTTCGCCGACGCCAACACAGCCGAAGCCGTCCGCTATCGAAGCCCAGGGCCGCTCTGGTCCCGTCACCGCGCCGTCACACCGTCATCCACACCGCCCTCCACTACTCGCCCACTTCCTTCAGCACCTCGGCGCAGATGCGGTCCGAGAGGTACATGCCGGCTTGGCGGAGGCGTTCGAGGGCGTCGCGGGCGGAATCGATCAGGCCGGCTCGGCGAGCGCGCAGGACGAGGCCGACAGTTCCGCGCAGCGGGACACCGATGGACTCGGCGCAACGGCGCCCCTGCAGGTCGTCGATGATGGCTCGTGCACCGGGGTGGGCCAGCGCCCAGGCGATCACGGATGATTCGCCGTCGCCCAGGTCCCAAGCCAGCACGGCGGGTGGAATGGGGATGGGGTCGGCCTGCTCCAGCCAGTCACACCGGGTCAGAGTGGCGGCGGTGACATCGTGGGGACCGCGGGCGCGGATCTCGCGCGCGACAGCGGCGGGGACGACGATGGTGCTGGCGGCTTGGCGGAGAAGGTGGACCAGGCCAGCGCGGCTGAGACAGATGAGCGGCGAGGAGTTGACGACGGCTGCGTCAGCCATCGGCCAGCTCTCGCCGAAGCGAGTTCATGTCGACGGCGAAGGCATCCACGCCCTCACGCGCCAGGGCCAGGATGAACTCGGTTCGGTCCAATCCTGCCACTTGGGCGGCGCGCTCCTGCGAGATGAGGCCGCGCGAATACCAATGGACCGCAGCGGCCAGACGCAGGTCGCCGGCCATCTCGTCCGGCGAGCGCCGGAGCGCGGCGAAAGCTTCTTCGGGAAGCTGGACCTGGACGGTTACCACGTTGCTAACGGTAGCACTGAACAGAGTGTTTAACGACCTCGCCAAACGATCTGCTCGAACAGGGCCAGTGGTGAGGCCAGGAGAGGCGACTTGGGCTTGCAAGTCCCCCTCCCCCCGGCACGCATCCGCTAGGGCCGCGGCGACGGCTTCGGACCAGGTTCTCCGGCGCCCAAGAATCTTCTCCATCCTGGGTAGGGCAACATCGGCGCGCCGGTTCGCGGTCTCGGTGGTGCGGCTTGGGCGCGGTTGCCAGCGTTTGGCCGCGGGCGTAAGAGTACGGGCATGGCGTCGCCTTGGGTCGTAGGAGTTGGTTTGCTTTCGGTGCTGGCCGTTGCGGCTTGCGACGGGTCGAGCAAGTCGGGCGTGGATGCGCGGGATGCAGATCTGGTGAAGGGCGGTTCCGATGCGAGGGGCCTGGATGCGGCCAGCGATGGCTTGGCGCCGGCACGGGATGCGGAATTGCCGGACGAACCTTCGCCGGGCGTCGATGGGGCGCGGCCGGAGGATGGGGGCACCGCGACGGACGCGCCGGATAGCGCACCGCCAGCCGACCCTGCGGCGGATGCGGCCAGCGCGACGGACGGCGCACCGGCGGCGGACGCGGCCACGGCGACGGACGGCGCACCCGGGGACGATGCTGGCGGTGAATGCACGGACGCGCTGCCCGTGGCGTGTGGCGATCGCCTCGAGCACAGCACGGTGGCCCAGGGGTACGCGAACCGCTGGTATGGCTACATGACGACGGCGCGCTTGATGTCCGGGAGGGAGAGCGTCTACCTGTTCACGCCCAGCGCTTCTTGCCAGGTGAAGCCCGTGCTCAAGGAATACAAAGAGGATCTCAGCCTGTTTGTCCTGAGGGGTTGCGGGCCCGAGTACGAAACGGAACTCAGCATGGCGAGGACTTTCGATGTGCAGGCCGGCGAGCGCTACTACCTCGTGGTCGACGGGTACGCCGGGGCCGAGGGCAGTTATGTCCTGCAGCTCGACTGCACCTGCGCGCCCTGATTGCACATGAAGATCATCACCTGCACGCAACGCCATGAGCTTCCCGACGGGGCGCTGACTCTGCTCGGGGCGGTCGACGCGGTGACCCCGACGATGACCCTGGTGGAGATGGGCGCGACGCGGCTGCTGGTCGACGTGGGCACCGAGGGTTTTGGTGATCCGCTCCCCCAAGAGGCCCTGGAGGTCGAGACGCTGCTGCTCACCCACGCGCACAACGATCACGTGAGCGGTCTCGAACGGCTGCTCGTCGAGGGGCGCGTCCGGCGCATCATCGCCACGCGGCCGACCCTGGAGATCGCCAAGCTGCAGATCCAGGACGGCATCAAGCTCGCGCGGCGCGATCGCAGGGACTTCGACGCCTTTGCCAGGCGCTTCGAGCAGCTCGTCGAGCGGCCAACTATCAGGAATCCCTTCGCCGCGACGGCGTCACGGCGTGTTTCTGGGAGGCCGGCCACATCCTCGGCTCGGCCAGCATCGAGCTGTGCTCCGAGAAGAGTCGGCTCATCATCTCGGGGGATCTGGGACGGCCCGGCTCTCCTATCCTGCGCGACTACAACACGACCTGGGACGCCAGCCGTCCGGTGGACCTGGTGCTCATGGAGTCCACCTACGGCGGCCGAGATCAGCCCGCGCCGGCCACCGATCTCGCGCAGCAACTCGAAGGCGCCATCCGCCGTGCCCTGCGCGACGGAGGCCAGATCTTGGTGCCGACCTTCGCCATCGGCCGCGCCCAAGTCCTGCTCTATCTGTTGAACGAGTTGGTCGAGGCCGGGCGCATCCCCGCGCTGCCGGTGGCCGTGGACACGCCCATGGGCCTCGCCATCACGGACGCTTACCAGCGGTTCCGCAAGCTCTACGATCGCGAGGCGCTGGCCAAGCTGGAACGGGGCGACGATCCTCTCAACTTCGACGAGCTCTATGCCGTGCGCGAGGCGAAGTTCTCTCAGCGCCTCGACGAGGTCACGAGCCCGGTTCTCATCCTGGCCGGCTCGGGCATGTGCACCGGCGGCCGCATTCTCGGACATCTCAAGAATCTGCTGCCACGGCCCGAGACCGACGTCATCTTCGTGGGCTACCAGGCCGAGGACACGCCCGGCGCCCGCATCCAGCGTATCGGTGAGGAGCGGGCCCGGGGCCAGCAGGCGCACACCGTGCCCACGGTGCTGCTGGATGGCGAGTCGGTCGAGGTGCGCGCCCACATCACCACGCTCAAGGGCATCTCGGCCCACGCGGATCGCGCCGAGTTGCTGGGCTGGCTGGGCCACATCCCCGGTGTGAAGACCGCGGCCCTACACCATGGCGACCGCGCCGCCCAGGAGGCGTTTCGGATCTACGCGGAGAGCAGGGTGTAGGGCGCTTGCGGGGCGTCTACTGCCCGGCGGGCAGGACCGCGCTGATGGCCTGGTAGAACGATTGCCCGAGGACGACGTAGCCCGCGTCGTTGGGGTGCAGGTAGTCGGACATCAGCTTGGTCTTGTAGCTCGCATCCTTCGAGAAGGCGGCGTAGTTGTCCAAGAACACGACGTGCTTGCCCGCCGCCGCCGCCTTACTCACCACGTTCGGAATGGCAGCGTTGTAGGTCTTGACCTTCTGATCGGTGCCGTCGTTCGCGATGGGGATGATCGAGGCCACGACGATCAACGTCGAGGGTGAGTCCTTGGCGATCTCGTCGATCAGATTGCCCAGGCGCGTGGGCGCGTTGGCGACATCCATGTTTCCATTGATGTCGTTGGTCCCGATCATCAACAGCACGATGTGCGGGTGATACTTGGACATCGCGTTGTCCGTGATGCTGCCCGAGATGCCGCTGTGCCCGGTGCCGCTGTCGATGGCGAAGCCGCCATGTCCCTCGTGCTGTCGGGGGAAGGTGCGGTTGGACACCGTGGTGGGCCCGTTGAGCAGAGCGCCGACGAAGGTAATGTTCTTGCCGTTGGTCACGGCCTGGCGGAACAGCTCGACACGGTAGCCGCCGCCTGGTGAGCTGGATCCGAAGCCCTCGGTGATGGAATCGCCGAGCGGCAGAATGGCGCAGGCCGTTCCAGCCGTGGTCGGGCAAGGATTGTAGGTGCTGCCGCCGGCGCCACCTGCGCCGCCGCCCCCTGAGCCGCCCGCGCCCGCGCTGCCGCCCGCGCCCGCGCTGCCG
>JAEXQJ010000005.1 GCA_023438785.1 Pseudomonadota bacterium | reverse complement strand
GCTGCCCGACGTGCCCACCGTCGACGAGGTCGAGACCATGCCACCGATCCCGGCGACCACCGATCCCAAGTCGCTGGAGGCGTGGCGGGTGGAGGTAATGCGGTTGAGTCATGAACGGGGACTGCGGGAAGGTGAGGCGAGGGGAGAGGCCAAGGGCGAGGCGAGGGGGCACGAAGCGGGACTGCGAGAAGGTGAGGCCAAGGGGCGCGACGAGGGACTGCGCGAAGGTCAGGCCAAAGGGCGCGACGAGGGACTGCGCGAAGGTCAGGCCATGGCGATCCTGGCCATTCTGCGAGGTCGCGGGATTGCGGTCAGCGACGAGGAAGCCGCGCGCATCCTGGCCTGCCAAGACAAAGCCCAACTCGCCCGGTTCTTGGAGCGCGTTTTGTCCGTGCAGTCGGCCACGGCGTTGTGGGGGTGATGCCACGGGGCTTCCCGGGTGAGCGGGAGAGCGCGCTCCAGCCGTGGAAGGTGCCCTCCGGCTGAGCACGGAGGGCCGATCCAGACGTGGAAGGGGCTCTCCGGCTGAGGCGGAAGGCGCGATCCAAGCGTGGAGGCGGCTCTCCGGCTGAGCACGAAGGGCCCATCCAAGCGTGGAAAGGGCTCTCGGGGAGAGCGGGAGAGCGCGATCCAAGCGTGGAGGGGGCTCTCCGGCCGGGCACGAAGGGCCGATCCAGACGTGGAAGGGGCTTCCGGGCTCAGCCAGGACACCTGACGGCGCTCCCCGGGGTGCCAACGGCGGGACGTGGGGGCCTGCGCCTCCTGTTCTGCGACTCGGGGCACCATGGGGCCTTGGGGCGGCCGCCGCGTGCGGGGCGATGTGGCCGCGGCGGCGCGCGGTGGGTATCGGCGCCCTCGGCGATCCAAGTGGCGCGTGGCGGGAATGAATAGGGATTGGATCACCACAGCAATCCCGCGTGAGAGGAAAGATGAAGCACTACATTTCGAGCCCGCTGATGGCGACTGTCGTCCTGTTCCTGATGCTGCCGATGGGCCGTTCGCTGGCCCAGACCCAAGTCGGCGCCTACGCCTCCCACGCCACGTCTGGCAGAAGCGTGGTGGTCACTGGGTCCACGGGCGAGAGCCTGCGGATCACGCCGTACGGCGACTACATGGTCCGCGTGCAGGTCGCGAAGAAGGGCGAGGCCTTTTACGCGGATGAGCGCTACGAGATCGTGGCCAGCCACGACTGGAAGGGGACCTTGGAGGCGAGCGATGGCGCCTCGGCCTTGACCTTATCGACGGCGGCGGCGGACGGCGTGTCGCTGTCCATCGCCAAGCAACCCATGCGCCTCGCTTTCTCGATGAAGGGGCAGAGCGGCCCCGTGCTCAGCGAGAAAGGCGGCGTGAGTTGGAGCGGCAATACCGTCAAGGAGGACTTCTCCTTGGGGACCGACGAGCACTTCGCGGGGCTCGGGCACGAAACCCTGGGCCGCATCGCCAAGCTCGACCGACGGGGGACCAGTCTGAAGGTCGGCCATGGGAGCGAGGGCGCCTGTGTGGTTCCCTTCTTCGTGTCGTCGAAGGGCTACGGCGTCTTCCTCAACACGACCTTCACCAACACCATCAACCTGGGGCAAAGCAGCACCTATGCGCTGACCATCGACGGCGAGGGCTATGGCGGGCAGATGGATTACTTCTTCATCGCGGGACCGGCGCTGACCCAGGTGGTGGATCGCTACACCCAGCTCACCGGCCGGCCGCGGCTGCCCCAGAAATCCCAATTCGGGCTCAACCTCTCCGACAAATCCGATCCCGGCAACAACGGCGCGGCGTGGTGGAAAAAGATGATCACCGATCACCGCAACGCCGGCTTCGCCTTCGACCATCAGGTCAACGACAACGCCTGGCGGGCCTCGAACGACGCCACCTCTGGCCAGGCCAATTCCTGGTTCGAGTTCAGAAAAGACCGCTATCCCGATCCCGCGGATTACAAGAAATGGTGCGACGAGAATGGCGTGACCGTGACCTTGGATCTCAATCGACCCGGGCTCTCCATCACGCCGGGCTGGAGCGACAGTCAATACGGCATGCCCGGGACCAAGGCCTGTCCCGATTTCACCAACGTTGCCACCCGGAAGTGGTTGTGGAACCTCTTCTTCACCAAGGCCCTGGATCCGGCCCTCAAGTATCCCGGTGATGCCATCTGGTTGGACGAGTTCGACTACCCGGACCAGGCCCACTCCATGACCCTGTCCAGCGGCAAGCGCTGGGCCGAGGAGTCCATCAACTACCATTTCGATTTGCAGAAGGCCTGCGTGAAGGAAGGCTGGGACGTGGCGGTGGGCGAGGCCAAGCGGCCCTATTTCTGGAGCCGCGGCATCACCGCGGGCGCGCAACGCTGGGGCTCGTATTGGAGCGGCGACATCAACGGCAACTGGAGCGACATGGCCTATCAGGTCAAGGCCATGCAATCCGCGGGTATTTCGGGTTTCCCGTACTTCAATCACGATGCGGGCGGGCACGTGAACCTGACCGAGAACAACGACAACGTGTACCGGCAGTGGGACATGGGGTTCGGCAGCTTCACGCCCATTTGGAAGCCGCACGGGCCGTCACACACGCGCTGGCCCTTGCAGCGCAACGCCACCTGCCAGGCCACGGCCAAGACGTACGTCACGACCCGCTACCAGATGATCCCGTACATCTATTCCTACGCCCACATCGCCCAGGCCACGGGCGTGCCCATGGTTCGCTCGATGTTCCTCGAGGATCAGAACAACGCCACGGCCTGGGAAAAGGACATGCAGTATTACTGGGGCCGCGAGATGCTGGTGGCCCCCAATTGCGAGGACGGCGGCAACAGCGTTTCGGTGTGGCTGCCCAAGGGCAATTGGTACTACTTCTGGGACGACAAGAAGCAGGCCGGTGACCAGACGGTGAGCATCACCGCGGCCACGGGCGTGGTGCCCGCGTTCGTCCGGGAGGGCGCGGTCATCCCCATGGCGCCGTTTGCCAAGTCGACCTTCTTCATTCCCAAGGACAACCTGCTGGTGCACGTGTACGCGGGGGCTGACGGCTCGTTCGTGCTCTACGAGGACGACGGGGTGAGCGAGAAGTACCGGACCAAGAACGAGCTGCGCACCACGCATCTGCGTTTCGTGCAAAAGGACCTCGGCGTCCTCATCGGCGCGGCCCAGGGGACGTTCGCGGGGGCGCCCACGGCCCGCTCGTACTCGGTCATCTATCACGGGCTGTCCGAGTCGGTGCCCCTCTTCCTGAATGGCACCAGCCTGAAATCCTACGCCACCGAGTCCGCCATTCCGGCCGCCGAGGACGGGACGACGTGGGACAGCGCCAAGAAGCTGCTCATCGTGCGCGTGGCCGCCAAGCCGGTGACCGGAGCGGTGTGGATCGCCAATGCGGCCGACGCGACCAGCCCTGGCGATGACGGGGATAGCCCTGACGG
>JAEXQJ010000322.1 GCA_023438785.1 Pseudomonadota bacterium | reverse complement strand
ATCGGGCCTCAGCTCACAAATTCGCCGACACACCCACCCCGAACCGCCCGCTGGCTACCCGAGGAATGCTTTGAGCGTCTTGGAGTAACGCGGATGGCGAATTTTGCGCAAGGCCTTGGATTCGATCTGGCGGATGCGCTCGCGGGTGACGGCGAACTCGCTGCCGACCTCCTCCAGGGTGTGCTCGGAGGTGTCGTCGCCCCCGCCGAAGCGCATGCGCAGCACCTTCTCCTCCCGTGGGGTGAGCGTGGCCAGCACCTTGCGCGTCTGATCCGCCAGATTCATGGAGATCACCGCATCCGCCGGCGAGATCACGCTCTTGTCCTCGATGAAGTCGCCCAGGTGCGAATCCTCCTCCTCACCGATGGGCGTCTCCAAGGAAATGGGCTCCTTGGCGATCTTGAGGACCTTGCGGACCTTGTCGAGCGGCAGCTCCATCTTCTCGGCGATCTCCTCCGGAGTCGCCTCGCGGCCCAGTTCCTGAACCAGATAGCGGCTGGTCCGGATGAGCTTGTTGATGGTCTCGATCATGTGCACCGGGATGCGGATGGTGCGGGCCTGGTCCGCGATGGCGCGGGTGATGGCCTGGCGAATCCACCACGTGGCATAGGTCGAGAACTTATAGCCGCGCTTGTACTCGAACTTGTCCACCGCCTTCATGAGGCCGATGTTGCCCTCCTGGATGAGGTCCAGGAACTGCAGGCCGCGGTTCGTGTACTTCTTGGCGATGGAGACCACGAGGCGCAAGTTGGCCTCGACCAACTCGGCCTTGGCGTGCTCTGCCTGACGCTCGCCGTCCTGGATCTCCTTGACGGTGGCGCGCAGATCCTCCTCGGGCATGGCCGCCTCTTCCTCGACCTTCTTGACCTTCTTCTTGGCGTTGTCGATGACCTCCGCCAATTCCTCGATCTCTTCCGGTCGCAGGCCGAGCTTCTTGGCCACCGCGCGCTGACGCAGGGGCGACGAGCGAATCTCGCGCAATGTCTTGCGGAACTCGCGCAGAGGCAGTCCGGCCCGTTGCTCGCAGTCACCGATCTCGCGATGGGCGGCCTCGATGCGCGACACCAGGCCCTTCAGTCGGGCCACGATGCGATCGATCTGCTTCTTGTTGAGCCGCATCTCCTGCAGGGCATCGATCATCTCCTGCTTGATGTCGGTCTCCTGGCTCTTGGCCTTCTTCTTGGCCGGCTCGGAGGCGGGCTTCTTCTCCTGGACCTTCTGCAGGTCCTTGTGCAGGCGGCGCACCTTCTCGATGACCTTGCACACGCGCTCCACGTGCCAATTCTCATCGAATTCGGCGTCGTCCTCGTCCGCGTCCTTGACCACCTCTTTGACCCGGATCTTCTGCTTCCGCAGCTTGTCGCCCAGATCCAGGATCTCCTCGATGGCCACGCTCGAATTGAGCACGACCTCGAGAACGCGGCGCTCGCCGTCCTCGATGCGCTTGGCGATCTCCACCTCGCCTTCGCGAGTCAGGAGCGAGACCGAGCCCATCTTGCGCAGGTACATGCGCACGGGATCGTTGGTCTTGGAGTAGCCGTCCTCTTCTTCCTCCTCCTCCGCCTCGGGGGCGCGGGCCGGTTCGGCCTCGCCGTCCTCCTCGGCGGGCGCCTCCTCGGCCGACTTGTCCGGGACGCTGACCTTGGAGGACGAATCGACGATCTCGATGCCCTCACCACCCAGAGTCGACAGCCAGTCATCGATCTGATCGGACGACACGATGCTCTCGGGCATGTGGTCGTTGACCTCGTCGTAGGTCAGGAAGCCCTTGGCCTTGCCGATGTTGATGAGCTCGCGCTTCTTGCGCTCGCTCTCCTTGTTCGACGTGGCCCGCTTGCTCGTCATCTTGACGGCTTCAAGCTCCTCGTCGTCCTGGTTGTCGTCGTTCAGTTGCTCATCGGCATCGTCGATCATGTGCTCAGGACCTCTCACGTGGAAGGAGGAAGACCCATTTTCATTCGAATCAGTTCCATCATTCGCAAGGAGAGAGCGCGGGCTCCCTCCTCGTCGCCGCGGGCCAGCGTCTCTCTCTGTTGACGCTCGACCATAGCGATCTCTGCACTGACGCGCATCCGTTCCAACCGCCCCAGCACCGCCCGGAACGCCTCCTGCACCGCCTCCACTCCGTCCCAACGCCCATCCATCAGGGCCGCCCCCAACGCCTCGCGAACATCCGCCGGCCCCGCATCCAGCCACGCGGGGATGTCAGCTCGCCCGCCGTCTTGCAAGGCCTGCAAGGCCGCACCGTAGACGGGGCGCACGCCCGGATCGACCAGCAAGTCGTACACGCACGCCGCCTCCTCGCTCTGGGCCAGCTCCGGATGCGCAGCGAGCAGCGTAAAGGCATCCACCTCGTCGCGCGGCGGCTCTCGCCGCTCTGGTGCGGCAGGCTGGGCCGGCACCTCCGCCGCGGCCGGCCTTCGCGGCCCGCGGTCGGTGGCCGCATCACGCACCATGCGCACGATCTGTTGCGCCGGGACATTGAGTTTGGCTGCCAGATCCCGCGTGTAAAGATCGCGCACCAGCGGATTCCGAACCTTGGCCAGCACGTCCACCACGCGCCGGGCGGTCTCGGCCTTGCCGGGGATGGTCGCGTCGCCCGTGGCCTCGTGAATCAGGTGGTCGAGCATGGGCCGGGCGCTCTCGATCAGGGCGCGAAAAGCGGCCGCGCCGTTGGCTCGCACATAGTCGTCTGGATCCACGCCGGACGGCATCTGCGCGACCCGCCCGTCCGCATCCGCCTCGGCGAAGAATAGCCCGGCCTCCACGGCCACGGGGATGGCCTTCTGGGCCGCCCGGGTCCCCGCACTGTCCCCATCGAAAACGACCACGATGCGCTTGGCCGCGCGCCCGAGAAGCCTGACCTGCTCGATGGTCAGCGCCGTTCCCATGGGGGCCACGGCCTCCTCGATGCCCGCCTCGTGCAGGCTCAGAACGTCGAAGTTCCCTTCCACCACCACGGCCGTCCCCGTGCGACGAATGGCATCCAGGGCCACGTGCAGGCCGTAAAGGTTCTCTTTCTTATGAAAGAGCGGCGTGTCGGGCGAGTTGACGTACTTGCGCTCCTTGGCATCGGGATCCAAGAGCCGCGACGAGAAGCCGATGGGCCGCTTCTGTCGGTCGAGAACGGGCAACATGATCCGGTCGCGAAAGAAGTCGTAGCGACCGCGCTCGTTGGCGCCCACCAGCCCCAGCCGTTCCGCGATGGCAGGCGAGACGTCCGCCGAGGAGAGATGCTTCTGCAGGGCCTCCCAACCCGCTGGCGCGTAGCCCAACCGAAAACGCCCGGCGGTCGAGGGCGAGATTGCCCGCTTCTCGACGTACGCGCGTGCCGCCGCACCGCCCGGGCCGGCCAGCTGCGACTCGAAGAAAGCGGTGGCGATCTCCATGGCACGCAGCATCCGCTCGCGCTCGGACTCGGCCTCCGCGGCCGCCTGCCGCTCGGCCGGCGTCAAGGAGGGCTCGGGCAAATCCACCCCGCATTGGCGGGCCAGCTCGCGCACGACCTCCATGAACGGTCGCTGCTCAGCGAGCTCGACGAATTTGAACACGTCACCTGACTCGCCGCAGCCGAAGCAGTGGAAGAATTGCCGTTGTTCGTGCACGTGAAACGAAGGCGTCTTTTCGGCGTGAAACGGACACAACCCCTTCCAGTTCGCCGTGCCAGCCTTTTTCAGCTCCACGTAACGCCTGACAACGTCGACGATGTTCGTACGATCGCGAATGTCGTCAATTTTCTCGCGTGGCAGCAAAGGCAAATTGAAACCCGCGCCCGTGGAAGAAGGTGAGACTTCTTAGCTCACGCCTCGCCCCTGTCAAGGGAAAGCTCAAAGAAAACGCGCATTTCCGGCCGAGCCAAATTCACGTTTGATTCCAGCAGCTTACGTGGGCCGTCCGCCTCCCTCTCTCGGAAGGCAGGTTCGCCCCCGCCTTCCGAAGGCTCTCCCCCCCCTATTGGCCAGCATCATCCTGCAGCACCTGTTCGTTCTGGCGCTGCAGGATGATGAACTCGACGCGGCGGTTCTTGCTCCAGCAATCCTCATTGTGCTGGGTGCAGATGGGCTTGGTCTCGCCATAGCCACGGGCTCGCAGGCGCCCGAGGTCGACGCCGCGGTCCTCGAGCGCAAGCTGCACGGCGTGCGCGCGACGGTCGGTGAGGTCGAGGTTGTGCTCGTCGTCGCCACGCTCGTCCGCATGGCCCTGGATCTCGATCAACCGAATCTCCGGGTGACCCTTGATGGTGGCCGCGATGGCGTCCAGGAGCGGGAACGAGACCTCGCGGATCACGTCCTTGTCCGTCTCGAAGTAGATCTTATCCATGATTTCGAGCTTGGCCTGGGTGACCACGACCATGCCCTTGTCAGGACAGCCGTCCTCGTCCTCGTTGCCGTTGTAGGTCTCAGGCTCGTTGGGACACTTGTCGCGCGTGTCCGGGATACGATCGCGGTCGTTATCCAAGTCGGGACAACCGTCCTTGTCTTCGAACCCGTCGAAGTCCTCCGGATCGTTGGGGCACAGGTCCACCTTGTCCAGGATGCCGTCCTTGTCGTTGTCGAGATCCGGGCAGCCGTCCTCGTCCTCGAACCCGTCCTTGTCCTCGGGCTCGTCGGGGCAGCGGTCCATGTCGTCCGGAATGCCGTCGCCATCCCGATCGCGCACCACACCGTCCGGGCAACCATCCTCGTCCTTGTAGCCGTTGTACGTCTCCGGATCGTTCGGGCAGGAATCGTCCACGTCGAGGATGCGATCCTTGTCGTTGTCAGGATCGGGGCAGCCATCCGAATCCTCGAAGTCGTCGAAATCCTCCGGATCGTCGGGACACTGGTCCACGTCGTCCTTGTAGCCGTCGCCGTCACGGTCGCCCACGTTGGGCTCGAAGATGAAGCCGACGAAGAAGCGGCCCCGACTGGTGCCGTAGGAGCTGGGCATCACGCCGTAGCCCGCGCCCGCCTCGAAGAATGAATTGGAGGCCAGGTACAGCTTGATCCCGGCCACGGCCTCTCCCCCGGGCTTCATGGCCGATTCCGCCCCGTTGACATCGATCTTCTTCGAGCCCAGGCCGGTGAACGTATAGAACTCGCCGACCAGGTCGAAGTGGAAGGGCACCACGCCCCACGCCACACCGAAGCCGGCCAAGAGTTCCTTGTCAGCCTTGATGCCCAGGTAAGTGTTGGGATCCTCGCCACGCACGGGGCGCGGGAACGAGCCAGGCTCGTCGCGAAACACCGCGGCCTTGCTGCGCAGTCGGGCCCCCACGTTGATGGCCGTGCGCAGCACGCCGAACCGCCCCCAGTTCGCATCCACGACCAGGCTGGGCTGGAAGATAGTCCGCCCTTCGCCCATGAACCCGTTCTTGTCGCCGGTCGGCAGGACGATGCTGGGAATGATGGCCAAGCCAATCATCTTGCGGCTGGGGTTCACCAACCTCAACTTGGGATGGATGACCAGATCGCCGAGGCTCTGGACGCTCATCTTGTAGTGAACGTCGTCGTTCACCGTCCGATCATTCACCGGGTCGTAAGGCGTCCCCTCTCCCGACAGCACGCCCATCGGGAGCACGAAGCCCACTTGCAGGCCGATGTGATCGGTTTCGAACAAGCCCACCGCGGCTTGCAAGGAGGTGGTCATGAGGTATTTCACCTTGACCGCGGAGTCCTCGTTGTCCCGCCAGTGGCTCTCCAAAACGAGGGGCTTCCAGGCGCCGGTCGACACCAAACCGAACGAGATGTCCAGGGGCGCCAAGATCTGAGCACCATTGAGGGTGATGTACCCCTTGGAGTCTGCAGCGGGCCGGAAGGTCTGCAGATCCACGGGCCCGGTCCTCAACTGAGCCTGAGCAGATACTGCTGCCAGCGTCGCAGCCAGCGCCACACTGCAGCCAATCAGGTGCCTGCGGAAGTCCATACAGTTCTCCGTCGGTTGGGAGGGCCTTCGCGCATCGACGCCGAGCCCTCAGGCGAGCCCGACGTTTATAACAGACCGGGCGATCAGGGGTAAAGGCCCGCTTCGCACAGGCGCCCTGCGCAGCGACGGCGTGTCCTAGCCAGCCAGCAGATCGGTCAGTTGGCGCGAGATGCCCTCGCGAATTCGCCCGGCGAAAGGTCCCAGCAAGAAACCCAGATCCATATGCACATGGGCGCGGTTCTCTTCGACCTCGATGGTTGCCTTGAGCCCCTTGCGCGTCACCAGCAGCCGGCGCTCTCCCTCCCAGCGGCACTCAGCGCTGTACTCCCCTTCCAGCTTGGGAGTCATGCGGTCGAGCCGCGCACGAGCCTCCTCGAGGCTCAGGCGGTGCGGGATGTCGAGATCAAGCTTGGCCATGGCGGACAGCAGTGTAGCACGTGCAAATGCCTTCCTCAGGTGCGCAAGCGCGCGCTGAGGGCCTCGGGGAACTCACGAATTTCGCCTTGTTTGTCGATGCAGGCGTGGATGGTGTGTCCCGTGGCCAGCAAGTCCTGCCCGCGCTGGACCCGGTACTCGAAACGCAGCGAGGCGTGCCCCAACTCCGCCAGTTTCGCCTCCACCACCAGCAGATCGTCGTACAAGGCGGGCCGCTTGTAATTCACCTTGGCCTCCACCACCGGCAGATAGATGCCATGAGCCGCTTCCACATCGCGCCAGCGAGCCCCCACCGCGCGCAGGAATTCATTCCGCGCGGCCTCGAAGTAGCGCAGGTAGTTTCCGTAGTACACCACGCCCATTTGGTCGGTGTCGCCGTAGATGACGCGAATCTCGGTCTTGGCCATTTACCCTCCGCGGGGCCGTGGACTATAAATCACGCATGCCACTGGTATTCGAAGAAGCTCACGCCGCCCCAGACAACAAGCGAATCAATGAAGAATGGTTCGTCCTCGCCAACGCCGGTGCCTCCGCCGTGAGCACCGCCGGTCTGCACGTCATTGTCAGCCGGCCGGGCAAGCGCGGGTCGGTGATGGGCCAAATCGATCCGGGATTCGTCCTTCAACCGGGCGAGAGAATCCTCATCGTGAGTGGTGTCCCGGGTAAGCAATCACAGGGCGAGGTGCCTTCTCGCGAAGGCATGCGCGCCTATCACCTCTTCCAACGCGAGGGCCTCCTCAGGGGCAACGGCACCATCGTTCGCTTCGTGCTCAATCAGGTGGACGTAGCGCGCCTCCACTACTCCTCCACGGCCCCCAACGGCGTCGCCGCCGAAAAGTAGTCCCACCCCAACCCAAGGGGGAGCCAGCGAGCCACAGGTCGGTCCCGCCCCGACCAGCACCCGCTCAAACGCAGAGGGGAGCGAAGAAGCCACCAGCTCGGCCCCCGGGCCGACGCTGTGACCTCTCCGCTCCCCTCTCCGCGCTCAGCCGCGTTTGGCTGACTAGATCTCCATAATCTCTTTCTCTTTCTTCGCGACCAGCTCATCCACTTTGACGACGGCCGCGTCGGTGCCGTCCTGGACCTTCTTGAGGCCGGCCTTCTCTTCGTCCTCGGTGATTTCCTTGTCCTTGAGGAAATCCTTCAGCATCTCGTTGGCGTCTCGACGGGCGTTGCGCAACGCCACCTTGGCCTCTTCGGCCATCTTCTTGACCATCTTGACCAGATCTCGCCGACGCTCCTCGGTCAGCGGCGGCATGGGCAAGCGCACGATTTCGCCGTCGGAAGAGGGATTCAGGCCGAGCTGAGCCGAGCGAATCGTCCTCTCGATCTCGGGGATAAGCGACTTCTCCCAGGGCTTGATGGTGATGAGCCGGGGATCGGGCACGTTGAGGGAGGCCACCTGATTCAGCGGCGTGGGCGTGCCGTAGTAATCAACGCGCAATCCATCGAGGATCGAGACATTGGCTCGCCCGGTCCTCACCTTGCCGAGGTCTTTCTTCAGCGCCTCGAGGCCCTTGTCCAGGTTCGCCTGCAGGTCCTTGAGAACGTCACTTACCATTGGAACGCTCCTCCTCCGCAGCCGGCGCAGTGCCGGTGTAAGTGGTGCGCGGCTCGCGCCGCTCCTCTACGACCAGGGTGCCGAGCGGCTCGCCCAGGACCACCCGCCGGATGTTGCCCGGCTTGGTCATGTTGAAAACCAGAATGGGTAGCTTGTTGTCGTGGCACAAGGAGATGGCGGTCGAATCCATGACGGCCAGATTGCGGTTCAACACGTCCAGATAGGACAAGCGCCGAAACATGCGCGCGTCCTTGTGCTTGCGCGGATCCTTGTCGTACACCCCGTCCACGCGCGTCGCCTTCATCACGATATCGGCGCTGATTTCCATGGCCCGCAGAGAGGCCGCGGTGTCCGTGGTGAAGAACGGATTGCCGGTTCCCGCCCCGAAGATCACCAGGCGTCCCTTCTCCAGGTGGCGGATGGCGCGCCGGCGGATATACGGCTCGGCCACCTTCTGGATCTCGAGCGCGGACAAGACACGCGTCTTGGCGCCGCGAGACTCCAGGGCGTCCTGCAGGGCCAAGGAGTTGATCAGGGTGGCCAGCATGCCCATGTAATCCGCACCGGCCCGGTCCATGCCTGCCGTGCTGGCGGCCACGCCGCGGAAGATGTTGCCGCCGCCGATCACCAATGCGATCTCCACACCCAGGCTGTGGACGTCGATGACCTCATCGGCGATCTGGGCTAGCACCGCGGGATCGATGCCGTAGCCCTTGTCGCCCATCAGGGCCTCGCCGGAAAGCTTGAGCAGGATACGGCGGTACTTCACGCCGGGCGCGAGCGCGGCCCGGTCCACCGTCCGCGCCGGCGACACCGAATTCCCCGGCAGGGGCGGGCTCAGCAGAGCGCTCGCCGAGGGCACGGACTCGACACCGGGCTTGGTCTTGCCGGCGCCGTCCTTCTTCTTGGTCTTGTCCGTGCCCACGGCCATCCGCCTACGCACCAGCCTGGCGCTTGACTTCCTCGACGAAATCATCGACGCGCTTGGCAAGGCCCTCGCCCACCTCGTAGCGCACGAAGCGGCGAACCTTGATGTTCTCGCCGATCTTGCCGACCAGGTCGGTGAGCAGCCCCCGAATGTCCTTCTTGCCCTCGGGGTCCTTGACCCACGTCTGGTCAAGAAGGCAAACCTCCTTGAACCACTTGGCCATTTGCCCGTCGACGATCTTCTGAAGCACCGGCTCGGGCTTGTTCTGCTGGCGCGCCTGCTCCAGACGAATGGCGCGCTCCTTCTCGATGACGGACGCGGGAATCTCTTCCTGCGATACGTACTGCGGGCTGAGGGCCGCCACCTGCATGGCAACCTCGCGTGCGAACGTCTGGAAATCGGGATTGCGGGACACGAAGTCGGTCTCGCAGTTCACCTCGACCAGGACGCCGATGCGGGTGCCGTGGATGTAGTGGGCGATCATGCCCTCGGACGCGATACGCGTGGCCTTCTTGGCGGCCTGGGCGATGCCTTTCTTGCGCAGGTACTCGACGGCCTTCTCCATGTCCCCGCCACACTCGGTCAAGGCCTTCTTACAGTCGGACATGCCAGCCTGGGTGAGCTCGCGCAGGTCCTTGATCATCTGGGTGGTAATCTCGCTCATGACACTCGTCTCCTGATCACGTTCGGGAAGGGAATCCTACTTCTCGCCCTCGTCCTCGGGCGTGGCAGCGGCCTCGGGGGCCGGCATTTCGCCGCGCCGACGGGACACCACCTCGACCCGCGGGCCTTCGCCGCCGGAAGAGACGCGGATGGTCTGAACCTCAGCCTCGTTCTCGGTCTGCGCGCGCGCCGAGCTGGCACGCTCACGAGCGACCTTCTGCCCCAGGATGCACGCGTCCGCGACCTTGGCCGTGAAAAGGCGGATGGCGCGAATGGCGTCGTCGTTGCCGGGAATGGCGTAGTCGATGAGGTCGGGATCGCAGTTGGTATCCACGACCGCCACGATCGGGATCTCCAGCTTGCGCGCCTCGCTCACCGCGATGTGCTCCTTGACCACGTCGACGATGAACACCGCGCCGGGCAACTCACCCATGGCCTTGATGCCGCCGAGGGCCTTCTCCAGCTTTTCCTGCTCGCGCGTGATGCGGATGACCTCTTTCTTGGTCATGCGCTCGAAGGTGCCGTCGGTCGACATCTTCTCGATGGCCTGCAGGCGCTCGATGGAGCCCTTGACCGTGTGGAAGTTGGTCAGCGTACCGCCCAGCCAGCGGTTGGTGACGAAGAACTGATTGCAGCGCTGAGCCTCCTCGCGGATCACGTCCTGCGCCTGCTTCTTGGTCCCCACGAAGAGCACCGGCTTGCCGTCGGCCACCGTCTTGACGAGGAAGTCGTAGGCGCGGCGGAAGCCCTTCACCGCATGCTGCAGGTCCACGATGTGGATCCCGTTGCGGGCGCCGAAGATGTACGGCTTCATCTTCGGGTTCCAGCGCTTGGTCTGGTGGCCGAAGTGAACGCCGGCCTCCATCATCTCGCGCATGGTGAGCGGCGTGTCCATCGCCGCCATGGGGTTCTCAGCCTGGCCCTGGGTCGTCCCGTCCGTCGTTGCGTCCATGATTTTTCCTTTCGCGTTGTTGTCCGCCGCCGACGTCGTCAAGCACCGAAGACCGTGCAGGACTTGCGTTCTCCACGGCACGCGCGGTGCTCTCGGTCAGCGTGTGGTGTTCAAAGAGGTCAGGTTTCTACCACATTCCCACCACAGGCGAGCCCAAATGATGCGATTTCACTGGGGCGACGAGCCGGCCCGTGGATTGCTAGCGGAGTCCGCCAAAGGAGACACCGATCAACATGCCAACCAAATCCGGAGCCCCAGTCGATATCAAACCCGCCACCGGGAAGCTGGGCATCCTGATGCCGGGCATGGGCGCCGTCGCGACGACGTTCATGGCCGGCGTCGAAGCTATTCGTCGCGGCATTGCCAAGCCCATCGGTTCGCTGACTCAGATGGGCACCGTGCGCCTCGGCAAGCGCACCGAGAACCGTTCGCCGCTGATCAAAGATTTCGTACCCCTGGCCGACCTCAACGACGTGGTGTTCGCAGGCTGGGACCTCTTTCCCGATGATGCGTACACGACGGCCAAGAAGGCCGCCGTTCTCTCGCCTGCCCACCTGGAGCAGATGAGGGAATTCCTGTCGGGCATCAAGCCCATGAAGGCGGTCTTCGAGCAGACCTTCGTCAAGAAGCTCACGGCCACGCACTTCAAGACAGGCAAGTCCAAGATGGATTTGGCCCAGCAAGTAATGGCCGACATCGAGGAGGTGCGCAAGGCCCAGAACTGCGCGCGCATGGTCATGGTGTGGTGCGGATCCACCGAGGCCTACCGCTCCCCGGCTCCGGTTCACGCCTCGCTGGCCGCCTTCGAAAAGGGCCTCAACGAGAGTGATCCCGAGATCGCCCCGTCGCAGATCTACGCCTACGCCGCCCTCAAGTGCGGCGTGCCCTACGCCAACGGCGCCCCCAACCTGACGGTGGATACGCCCGCCCTGATGGAGTTGGCCAAGAAGCACAACGTGCCCATCGGCGGCAAGGACTTCAAGACTGGCCAGACCTTCATGAAGACGGCCCTGGCCCCGGCCCTCAAGTCGCGCCTGCTGGGCGTGCGAGGTTGGTATTCGACCAACATCCTCGGAAATCGCGACGGCGAGGTTCTGGATGACCCGGAGTCCTTCAAGAGCAAGGAGGTCTCCAAGCTGGGCGCCCTCGAGCACATCCTGCAACCGGGGCTGTATCCCGATCTGTACTCGAAGATGTACCACAAGGTCACCATCAACTATTACCCGCCCCGTGGTGACGAGAAGGAAGGTTGGGACAACATCGACATCTTCGGGTGGATGGGCTACCCGATGCAGATCAAGGTGAACTTCCTGTGCCGTGACTCCATCCTGGCCGCGCCCATCGTCCTCGATTTGGCGCTGTTCATGGACCTGGCCCACCGTGCGGGCATGAGCGGCATCCAGGAGTGGCTGTCGTTCTACTGGAAGAGCCCCCAGACGGCGCCCAACCTCTATCCCGAGCACGACATCTTCATTCAGCTCATGAAGCTGAAGAACACGCTCCGCCACATGCGCGGCGAGGAGCTGATCACGCACCTCGGGATCGAGTACTACGACTAGAGCCTGCAGCTTCACGCGATCCGACTGGGGCCGCGCGCCGTTCTCCCGCCGGTGCGCGGCCCGTTGCTTGGCCGATGTTGGCGCCGCGATGTAGGGGGAAACCATGAACCGCGCGCCTCTGGACAGACCCGCAGCCGCGCGACGCGCGGGCAGTGTGGCCTCGTGCCTCCTGGTCCTGGCCCTGCTCGCCCCCGGCTCGGTGTGGGCGGAGGCGCAGTCTGCCCCCCCGGTCAGCCTGCCTTCCGCGCCAGTGCAGGCCACGCCCCAGAAGCCGCCGGCGTTGGATCTGAGCGCGCCCCGGCCCGAACCGCGTCCCGTCATCAAGCAGTGGTGGTTCTGGACCGCCGTGGGGACAGTGGTCGCCGCCACCGCCATCGTCCTGGTCCTCGCCAACCGAAAGGACGGTCCCCCCGCCACGACCCTGGGCAATCAGGAGTTCACCCCATGAGGCGCGCTCGTCTATTGCTGGCGCTCGGCGCGCTGGTGGCTTCGGGGACGGGCTGCTCGGAGGACAAGTCCTTCGCGCGGGTCTCGGTTCTGAGCGCAGGAGCCCCCATCCCCGAGGTGGCACGGCTGCGCGCGTACGTGACCAACGATTCTCATCAGGACGAGCTCCTCTATCCGGAGGAGGCCGGCGCTCCCTTCACGTTGGACCCCCATACGGCCGTCAGTTTCTCGGTCAGCTTCCCGACTTCCTACAGCGGGTCGGTGACCATCGAGGTCGAGGCGCTCGATTCTGCGCAACGGGTTCTTGGCTACGGCAAGGACACTCAACCCCTGCGCCTACGACAGATCGTGGACGCCACGGTCTCCGTCGTCACGGGGGCCAAGCGGCCTGCACCCGGCGACGGCGGTGTGGTCGACGGCGGGCCCGTGCTGGCCTGCGAGCCCAGCGCCCCCGCCGCAACCTGCGGTGCCAATCAAACCTGTGTCCTCAGTTGCGGGACGAATGGCAGCGCGGCGGGATTGTGCATTCAGGCCGGCACCAAGCAGCCGGGCGAAGTGTGCACAAACAATCAGGAGTGCGAGCCCGGATCGCAATGCTTTGAGTTCGCCTGCAGCAACGCGGGCCAGCCCATCCGGACCTGCCTGCGCTTCTGCAGCGAAGACGCGATCTGCGGGACCGACTCACTCTGTAACACCACGGTGCCCTGCGGGAGCTTCGCCACGGCGTTCCGCATCTGTTCCCGCCCTTGCGATCCGGTGGGGAACGCCACCGTGGGCTGCGCGACCGGTCTGCAGTGTTTCATCTTCTCGGGAGAAACCACGGGCTGCGAGTGCGCGAGCCCGAGTCGCGTCGGCGGGGCGGGCAGCCCCTGCAACGCCAATGATGACTGCCTGCCGGGACTGATGTGTGTGGCCCAAGGCGAAAGCAAGACCTGCCGTCCCATCTGCCGTCTGGATTCGCCCCATTGCGCCAGCGGCACCTGCACCCGGCTGGTGAACCCCGACTATAGAGTGTTCGGGGCCTGTCTGTAGGCGCGCCACGCCTGCACGGCGTGCACGGCGGGGCGAAAAAGGGTCGTGCACGCGCCGTGCACGACGTGCGCGCATGCATCCCGCCTTGACCTGAACATTCGTCCAGGTACCATGCAGGTGTGCCCTCGGCCTGGATCCCATCGCTCGATTTGGCTGCACATCTGATCCCGGCCCGACAACTGGAGGCGCGAGAGAAACGGCGCCGATTGGCCACCGGGATCGCGCCCCTGGACGAACTGCTGGGCGGGGGGTGGACGTGCGGGGCTCTCAATGAATTGTGTGGCGGCCGCAGCAGTGGTCGCACAAGCGTGCTGTTGACCTCTCTGGCGGCCGCCCTGCACCGGGGCGAAAGCGCGGCGTTGATTGACGTCGGTGGTGTGTTGGACCCGCGGGCAGCGGCCCGGGTTGGCCTTCCGCTTGCGCGCCTCCTGTGGGTCCGCACCGACGACGAACGACGCGAGTTGGTCGCGAACAAGGCGCTCACGGCGCCCCAATTGGTGCTCGGGGCGGGGGGCTTTGCGCTGGTCACGGTCGATTTGGGTGAAGAATGCCCGCGCGTACCGATGGCTACCTGGACGCGCCTGAAACGCAGCGCGAACGCACAGCACACGGCTCTTTTAGTAGCGACCTCGCACAAGCTGGCGGGGACCCAAGGGGCGAGCTCGCTCCGCTTGCGGCCACTACGCCCCCGCATGGATGCGGGCCAAACCGCCGCCGAGCCTCTGCTGCGGGGACTGGACGTGTCAGCGCAGATCGAGCGCGGCGAGACGCGGACCGAGGACGAGCGGCCTTTCACGCTGGCGCATTCCCTCTACCGCTGAGGGCACATGCGGATCGCCTGCGTGTATGCGCCGCAGATCGCCCTGCAAGCCGTACTGAGGCGGGATCCCGAGTTGCGCGATTCGCCGTTGGCCCTCGCGGACGGCACGGGAGAGCGGGCGCGCATCACCGCCATCACGCGGGCGGCCTTCCGCCAGGGCGTGCGCCGCGGAATGCTGGTCTGCCAGGCGCGCGCCGCGGGCGCGGGCGGAGACCGACTGAAGGTGTTGCCCGCATCGACGGCCGATCGGGCGAGCACGGAGGCGGCGCTGGCCGATCTGGGCTACGGCTTCGCCCCACGCGTTCAGGCCGAAAACGAGCGCGTGTTCTTCGACTGCAGCGACATACAGCGCCTGTATCCGCAGGGCGAGCAGGCCATGGCACAAGCTATCGCCGCACGGGCCGCGCGCATCGGGCTGGCGGTACGTGTGGCCATCGCGGCCAACAAGGGCGTGGCGCGATTAGCCAGTTGCGTACAGGACCTGGCTGTCGTGCCCGCGGGTGGCGAGGCCGCCCACATGGCTCCCCTGCCCGTGCGCGTGGCCTGCGCGGGAGACGAGGAAGTCCGCTTGGCACGCTGGGGAATTCGCACCCTGGGCTCGCTGGCGCGCTTGCCCATGGACGCGGTGGTGCTGCGACTGGGCCAGTCGGGGGCGCGCCTGTGGCGGCTGGCCAACGGACTCGACGACGAGCCTCTCATGGCCTCGCTGCCCGCTGACGCCATCGAAGAAGGCACCGAGTTTGACTACGCCATCTACGAACTAGAGCCGCTCAGCTTCATCCTGCGCGGGCTGCTCGATCGGGCCTTCGCGCGCCTGCACTGCCGTAACCTGGGCTGCGCCGGTGTTACGCTGCGCTTTAAGCTTGACCCCCACGGGTTCGAGGTGCGCCAGGTGGCGCTGGGGGCACCCAGCCGGGACCTGGGGCCCTTGCTGGAATTGGCGCGTCTGGAGCTTTCACGTCGGCCGCCCTCGGGGCCGGTGGTGGGTCTGGCGCTGCTGGCTTTACCCGCGCGGGTGAAATCGGTGCAGTTGGATTTCCTGCGCCCCAGTGGCCCTGCTCCCGAGCGCATGGCCACCACCTTGGCCCGTCTGGCGGCACTGGTGGGCATGGACAACGTGGGTACGCCCGCCGAGGTCGACAGCTACCGCGAGGAAGCCGTCGCCGTGCGTCCCTTCGCCCCCGCGAGCACACCGCCGACCGATCCGACCACCACCGAATTGGCGCTGGGCTTCCGGCGCTTCCGACCGCCCCAGGAAATGGAGGTCCTCATGGGGCGGGAGGGGCCTACCGCTCTGCGGGGCAAGAGCACCACGGCGCGCATTCTGTTGGCCGCCGGCCCCTACCGCGTCAGCGGCGAATGGTGGGCCGGCGAGGGATTCTCACGCGACTACTGGGACGTGCACGCCTCTGATGGCGCCGTGTACCGGCTTCACCAGGATCGGCAAAGCGGACGCTGGTTTCTCGACGGCTACTACGACTGAGCTACTGCCTGGCCACCGGTTGCTTGCCCAGACTCTCGCGATAGAACGCCTCCGCCACATTGGCCGGGCTGCCCCACGACCTCTTCTTCCACTGATTCTCGTAGGCCACCAACAGGCTGAACACGTTGCGCATCTGGCGCAAGGCGATGGGCCGTTTGCTGCTCACGCTGTTCTGCTCGCGCGGATCTTCGACTTCATCGAACAGCTCCATCTTGGCCACCCCCGAGTGAATGAAGCGGTAGCGACCTGATTTCATACCGCGCGACGTGGACTCGTTCTGCGTCAGTCCCGCGCCGGTGCCGAAGCCCACCTCGTCGCGCACGACCCGCAGAAGCGACAGGCCCTGCATGGCCTCCGGCACGGGCAGGCCCGCCAACTCCAAAACCGTCGGCGCCAGGTCCATGGCCTCCACATCCGGTTCTACGACCTTGCCAGCCGGCAGCAGCCCGGGCGCCCGGATGACAAATGGCACGTGCACCAATTCCTGGTGCGGGGCCTGCGCGTGGCCGCAATCGCCGTGGTCCCAGAATTCGTCGCCGTGGTCGGAGATCACGACAATCGCCGACGCGTCGTACAGCCCCGCATCCTTGAGATCCTGGATAAATGTCCCGAAGGCCGTATCGCTCTGGGTGATCTCCGCATTGTGCAGAGCCTCGATATAGGCCTTGTCCGTGTCGTTGATCTTCAGTTTGCCTTGTTTGATCTTGCCCAACTGAATTCCCGTCAACACAGGCTTGATGGGACCGTTGTACGGCTTGTCCCAATAAAGCTTCAGGAATTCCTTCCTGGGATTGTAAATAACGTGTGGTTCCACGACAGCCAAGTACACGAACTGCGGCTTGGCCTTGTTGGGCACAATCCATTTCTTGGCCACACCCCACAGATAATCGGCGCTGTTGGGCAGGCTCTCGCGAATGAAATTGCGGTCCTCGTCCCAGCCGCGGCCGAACCCCCACTTGGGTGAAACGTAGCCGTTCGACGAGAAGATGGCCGTGCGGTACCCGCCCTTCTTCATCAATTCGGCCAGAAAGGGCACGTCACGCGAGATCTTGGATTCGTGCACCGTCGCCTTGTGCACCGTGGGATAGACCCCGGTCAACATAGCCGCCTGCGAGGGCAGTGACCATGTACCCGCCACCTGGGGCCAAGCAAAGCGCGTCGCGTCCGCAATGAAGGCGCCGTAGTTCGGCGTCTTGACGTTGGTCTTCGGGTTGTAGGCGAGCACCTTATCGGCGCGCAAGGTGTCGATCATCCACACGAAAATGTGCTCGAATTTCTTGGCATTCGCGGCGACGGGCGCCGGAGCCTGGACCAGCACGCGCGGCGCCCCCCAGGCCACGCCGCCGCCCCGAGAAATGAGGTCGATGCGCACCGCCTGATCGGCGAAGGCCGACAAGTCCCATGCCCCATCCGTCCAGCGGGCCGCTGCCGCTCCTTCGAACAACACCGTCGGGGCGACGCCATCCCGAGACACCCGCACCGCCGCTGTCGCGCCCGCCGTATCGGCAGCGTAGGACAGGGCCAGCTTGGCCTTGGCCGGGATCTGAAGGTAGTACGACAGACGTCCGGCCTCGGGCATGACCAGGGCCAGCTTGCGCACGCCCGCAGATTCCACCTCCGCCGGCTCCCCCAAGGTGCGCGCCTTCGGCTGGTCGGGGGCGGTCTCTGCTGCTGCTCTGGGCACGCCGATCTCCACGCCGGCCAATGCGGCCGCCGCTCGCTTGCCCCCCGCGATGTTTCCTGCCGAGCGGAAGGTCAGCCGGATGCGGTTGTCGCCCGTCTCCAGCGTGGCCGCGGGGACCACGACGTCGTAGGTCTTCCAGGTCTCGCTCACTTCCAGAGTGGCCAAAGGCTTCTCATTGGAGAAGAGCGATACCCGCTGCTTGGGAGCCATGGCCCGCATGAGCAGCGAGAGCTGCACGTCGCCCGGCTTGCCATCCCCAACCCCGGCCTCGTCCTTGTCGACGGGAAAGGAGAACGCCGCCGACAGGCCGGACACGTAGGCCACGGGAGTGGGGCCGTCCTTCTGTCCTAGAATCCAGGAGCCCTTCCACCCCCCGTCCACGTATTTCAGGAACGTGGGCGCGCCGGCGGCGATGACCAGCCTTCCGCCCCTGTGGTCCACGGCGTGAATCCGGTTGGCCAGGAAGTCGTAGGCCGTGCGATGGCCCGCCAGATCGACGGGCGGCTGCGCCGTTGGCGCCTTGGCCGGCGCTTGTGGAGGCTTCTCCGACGCCTGGGTGTTCTTGTCTCCGCATCCCGAAGCCACGCAGAGGGCGAACAGAGGGAGCGAGACGCAGCAAGCTTTGCGGAACGGCATTTTCTGGTGCACCACGAGTCCCGAGGTAACGCGCCCTTGGGCCAAAGGTCAAGACCCGCAGCGTCCTGGCCGGTGCCCATTTTTCCTTGGCCCCCGCCAAGCCGGCCAAGCTACTCTTCGTCGCCCATGACCGCAGGTCACAAGCGTCTTCACTGGCCGACTGCAGCGTCGGTCTTCGCAGGAATTCTGGGAGCGGGGATGGTGGACATGGTCATTGTCCTTCTGCGCGGAACAGGCGTGAACAGCGTCGATCTCGTCGCGCTCTCCGTCGGCCTTTACGGAACGGTGGCGCTGCTCGCGGGAACTCTCGCGGGCTGGGCGGTGGCCACGCTGCTCGCCGCCCTGCCCGGGGGCTGGCGCGGCCTCATCGAGGATCCCCAGAGCGATACGCGGGCCGCCGGTGCGCTCATCGGATTCGCCCTGGCCGCGTGCGTGGCGGCCTTGGGCGCGGCGGCCGGCCAGCAGCTTCTCGTCGGGCAGATGGCCAGCCGCAAGCTGGCCGTCATCGCCAGTGGTGGGCTGGTCCTCTTGGCGAGCCCCCTGGCAGGCTTGGTGGGACTCTGCGCGGGCCCCCCCACGGGCCGCCTCCTGGCGCGCCTGGTCCCCCGCCCGCGCTGGATCGGGCACACGGGCGCCTTGCTGGTGAGCCTGGCGACGCTGGGCCTGCTAGCCTTCGTGGTCGCCCTCTCCCGCTCCGACTGGCGGGTCCTGGATCTGGGACCGCTGTGGTCCCTGGGCCTGGCCTTACCCCTGGCGGTTGGACATGCCTGGTTCTGGCACGTCTCGGCGCCAGGCCGCGCGCTCCTTGCGCGCCTACCCCAGCGTGCGCTGCGCGCGGCTGCGGCTGCGCTGGTCGTTGTGATGCTGCTGTGGGGAGGACACGTGCCCGAGACCTCGCCGACCTACGCGGCCATCACCGACGCCAGTTGGGGACTGCGATTCTCGCTCAAGGCGGCACGTGCCCTCAGCGATCGCGATGGAGACGGCTACTCCGCCCGGTTCGGCGGAGGCGACTGCAACGACGCACGCGCCGATGTGTATCCCGGGGCCGATGAGGTCCCCGGCGACGGCATCGACCAAGACTGTGAAGGTGGTGATCCGAAGCCCGTCGCGGTCCAAAAGGTGGAGGCCGTCAGCCCCGCCGCTCCCGCGCGCGCCGACGCCTTCCGGGGCAATATTCTGATTATCGGCATCGATGCCACGCGCGCCGATCGTCTGGGCGTGGCGGGCTACGGCCGTCCCGCTGGTCGTTCGCTGACGCCCACCCTGGATGCCCTCGCCAAGCGGGGCGCCTACTTCCGCCGCGTCTGGTCGCAGGCCCCCAACACGCCACGCTCCTTCCCTTCCCTGCTCACGTCGCGTCCACCCTCGGAAGTCGCCTGGCAGAAACGCTCGCTCAACTACTCGCCCATCCTGCCCACCTACCCGACGTTTTTCCAACCGCTGGCCACCGTGGGCCTACGCCCCATCGGCATCTTCTCCCATTTCTATTTCACCAAGGAACGGGGCATCGCCGCCGCGTTCGCCGAGTGGTCCAACGACGGCGCCAAGAGCATCGCCGATTCGAACAAGGATATCGCTGCCCCGCGCATCGTTTCCCGCGTGATCGAGCGCCTCCGTCAGGCAGCCCAGAGCGGCGAACGCTTCGTGCTTTGGACGCACCTCTTCGAGCCGCACTCGAGCTACATGGAGCATCCGGAGTTCCCCACCTCGCTGTCCGGTGTGCAGGGTCTGGAAGAGAAATACGATTACGAGATCGCCTTCGATGACCTTTGGGTGGCCAAAATCATGGCGACCCTGAAAGAGACCAAACTGGATCGCAACACCGCGGTCGTCGTCTTCGGTGATCACGGCGAGGCGTGGGGCGAGCACAGGGTGTACTTCCACGGCCAGGACCTCACCGAGGAACAACTGCGCGTGCCCCTCATCATCGCCGTGCCGGGGCAGAAGCCGGTTGTCGTCGACGATGAGGTGGCGTTACTCGACCTGGGACCGACGCTGGTGGATCTGGTGGGCGGCGCGCTGCCGACCAGCTTCCGCGGTCGCAGTCTCATGCCGGCCATCGAGGGCAAGCCCTTGCCGCCGCGCCCCATCTTCGCGGAGTTGTTGCCCGCGACGGCCTGGCCACGCCACGAGGTCATGATGGTCAGCGCAGGCAAGAAGCTGACCCACAAGATTACGGACCGGCGATACGAGTTGCACGATCTGCTGGCCGATCCCAAACAACGCAAGAACCTCGCCGAAGATCCCGCGCGCCGGACGGAGCTCGAGGATCTGCGCGCTCGCCTCCTCGACTTCGAGGAGCATCGGCAGCCCTAAAAACTGGTCGGCCGAGCCTCGGGCAACGGGTTCGGCCGATCTCGTAGGCGCTCCCAGCCTCTGGCCGGAGTGCGGGCCCCGGCCCTCAGCCGCTGGTGCGCAAAGAGGCTCGCGCGTCTCGGTTGAGCAGGCGCTTCAGCTCCTGGCCGGGAGCAAACACCACGGTGCACTGCGAGGGGATGGTGATGGGCGCTCCGTTCTGCGGATTGCGCACCACACGTGCGCCTCGACGCCGCTTGGTGAAGGTCCCGAAGCCGGGATAGGAGAAGCGCGGCTGGCTGCTGCGGCTCGGGCGCGCCCGAATGAAGTAGTCGCCGATTTCGGTGAAAGCCGCCTCGATGAGTCGCGCCACCGTCTTCTTCGTCAGATCGCGCGGAAGATCCTTCCTCGCGGCGACGCGTGCGATGAGTTCAGCCTTCGTCATCGTCTTGCTCTCTTCGGAAAAGGTCGAGAGTAAGAGTGCCGAGGCGCACATGTCAATCGGAAGCAGGGCTGACCCTTCAGGGTCTTTCACTGCAGGCGATCGCTCCACGCTGTCTTGGTGAAGCGCTCGCTCTGCACGCCACCTGCCCTGCTGAGCGCCGGTCTGAAGGTCTGGCCAAAGTTGCCCTGAATCGGCGTGGGCTCTGAGCTGCCGCCGCCCGCATCCGAGGTCGAATAGAACATGTTGGTGCCCACGAACTGCACGCCGGTGACCAACTCGTGCGGGATCTCTTGCCCGAAGACCTGCACCCAGCCGCCGCCCATGAGGAACTCGTGCAAGACGATGTAGCTCTTGCCGTCGGTCCCACTGCCCGCGCACGTGTCCCAGTTCGCAGCCGGCGGCACGTACCAGACTGTGATCACCTGGAAGCCCTGGCCGTCGGAGCGAATGATCGCGTTGGGCGCCGCCGAGGGGCGCGCCGTCGCTGGCAAGAAAGAGCCGCCTGAGCCACAGGTTGCGTCCGTGGAGCTCTTCCCGGAGGTGGTCACGCCACAGATGCCAAGCACGTCGGTTCGCCCAACCTCCAGCGTGATGACGCCGTTGGTTCCGAAGAGCGCATCGTTGTTCGCCACTTGAGGCGGCGAGCCGTCGCGCACCTTCACCACGGCCAACTTGGATGCGGTGAAGGTACCATCCAGCGGCCGCGTGAGCGGGTCGCGTACAGAGTTGGTGACCTGCACGAGGAAGAAATCCGTACTGAAGGAGGAGTCGAAACGGTTGAGTTGCACCACCGCGGGGGGGTGGTAGAGAGGCTGGCCACACCCGAGGTGGACCGGAAATCCCGAGCTGGGGTGATCGACCTTGGGAGTGAGGCCGGGCGCGTACTGGTGCAAGAAGCCGTAGGTGTCCCCGAAGTACGCACCGATGAGGCCCAGGTCCTGCGGCGCCGAATCTGTCGTGCGCGTGTAGTTCTTCGCGATAGCCACATCTGCCAACAGGGCGTACTTGTGCGGGGGGGGATGGGAATAACACGACGCGGGCACAGAGAAGGAGTAGGTGTCGAGCACGGCCCCCTTGCTGGCCGAGTCCACGCCCATGGCCCGGGCGACCACCAGGGTCCTGCCCTGACTCGTGCTGGTGCTGGTGCTCGTGCTGGTGCGGTCGGCGTAGGGGTAGCCCGACGTCATGATCACGCGGTAGTCGCTCTTGGTCGAGTCGTTGTTGAAGAAGAAACCAGGAACCGACTCGGTCTCGCCCAGGTAGCTCTCCCACGTGCTCTTCGTGGTGTTGCTGCCGTAGCCCGCATGCCAATTGAGCAGCTTCGATGTGTCCACGTCCACGCCGGCCGGGTTCACCACGTCGGTGATGTCCAACACGAATGGGTGATTGCCGCCCGGTCCTGCCGTCATGATGAGGGCCGTCTTCCATTGCGGGCAGGAGTCCGGCGGGTCCTCGCCATTCTCCGGACAGGCGCTGCCGCTCTCGCAGGGGCAGTTGGTGGTCACGTTACAGTTGGCCACGCAGATGTTCTTCACCTTCGGCGAGCCGGCTAGGCCGTAGATGTGCTCGTCCGGGCTGTAGCGCTGGCCGCCCTGGGCATACAGCCGGTTGATGATGGGAATCATGTCCCGAGGGATGAAGGCAAAGGCTTCCTGGCCCGCCGACCACGAGGCGCCATCCGAGGTGTGGAAAGCATGCAGCATGCCGTCGTCCGCGCCCACGTACACCAGGTTGGGACGATGGCTGTAGAGCTTCATGAAGTTTTTCGCTCCCGGCAGTTCACCGTAACCGGGCGGGCCCACGTCGATGGGCACGGAGTTGACGACGCTGCCCAGGACGGCCGGGTTGCCCAGCGCGGGGGCGCCCAGCATCCAACGCACGATGCGCTCGGTCTCCGTCGTGTTTGCTCCCAAGCCCAGGCCCTGTAGCTTGGTCAGCGTGGCGCTGTCGACCACCGCCGTCGAGCAACTCGTCCCCGAGTTCGTGATTCCGACACGAGAAACCGCGGCCGAGTTGTCTGAGAAGTACACCTTGCGACGGCACCAGTTCTCCGGGTCGTTGAGCCAGGTCGAGGCCTCCCAACTCACGCCGGTGGAGGCCACCGCGCTGCTGACCGTCGCCGTCGCCGTCGTCCCTGAGGTGGTCGTGACGGTGGCCGTCGCTGTCGCGACCGAGGTGGTCACCGAGACGCCCAGCAGATGGCCCTTCCACTCGGGCAGCTCGGAGTAGGCGTGCAGGAGCATGTGGCTCGCCTCGACGCTACCGTCGCCCTGGGCCGCGCTGCTCGACGAGGCTTCCGATCCCGCGATCTGCTGGCGCAGAGCTTGGTTCATCTCTGTGTTGATGGCGGCGTAGATCTGGTCCTCGGTGGTGGCGTAGCGCGGCTGATTGATGATGCCGGTGATGGCGCTGCCCGCCTGAGCGATGTTGTTCAAGGTGTGTGCGGCGTAGTTGTTACGCGAGGCCAGATCCGAGGTGGCCACGATGACGTGCACACTGGTCCCGTCCAAGGCCAAGGCGCGGGCACGCTGAACCACTGGGCAGTTGCAGCCGACCAGGTTGGGTGTCGAGGTCAGATTGCAGGCTGTCGCGGAGCAATCGATGGTACCGCCGTGGGTGTCGTCACCGGGCCCGCGCGGCATGCCATCCACGATGAGGAAGACGTGGTTGCGCTCCTTGCGGAACTGGTCGCAACTGCCAGCGCCCGCGCCGTAGAAAGCCGCGTCCTGGGCGGCCACCTCGCTCATGTAGCCTTTCACACCGTGCTCCGAATCGGGAGCCGCTTGGTTGTCGAGCAGACAGGCCAATGGAGCCAGGTTTCCGGCCGGATACATGCCACCGAACGAGGCCTTCTCCAGGCGGGCCACATTCATCAGGGCCTTCTGCACCGGGGTGATGGCCACAGCCGACGAAGCGCCCGGCCCGCGGAACGAGGTCGCGTTCACCAGGGGCACCACGTTCTTGTCCCACTGCCCACCCACGGAGGTACTGCAGCTTGTGCTGGTGACCGCACCGGTCGCCGTCCCGCCACTCCAGGGAACGCTGTACGTGCTGCCGCTGCTCCAGGTCGCACCCGTGTACGGCTTGGCACCGTACATGCCGGCGTTGGTGAACTCGCTCCGTTCCGCATCCACGTGAACCCACCAGCACGAGCCGTCGGAGAACGACTTGCCCCGGTAGGTCGAGTAATAGCGCGGCTGATTCAAGCTGCCGTCACCCGAGGTGACCGGCGTGCCTGCCTTGTGCGAGAAGGTGTAATGACTGCCCTCGTACACACCGTTGCCCGGCGTGCTGGTGCTGGAGAACGGGCACAGCATGCCGCACCCGGCGCCCCAATTCGCGTAGCCGCGCACGAACGTGCCGTCGCCCACGGGAATGGCGTAGCGGCTGTTGTTGGTGGCACGCAGGGTGTACGTGACGGCATACATCGATGTCTCGCCGGTGATCGCGCCGCCTCCGCCGTAGTCGACGGTGCAGGTAGCCGTGGGCCCGCCGCTCTCGGTGAAACACGGCCCCGCGTTGTACGTCCCCTTGAGCAGCTCGGAGCGCGCCAAGAACTTGTCCTCGGTGCGGGTGACGGGACTGCTCTCCTGCAGCTTGAGATAGGGGAACAAGCTGGCCGGATCGGCCTGAAAGGTATGCATCAAGCCGAAACTCGCCTTGCTGCCGCTCTGGCTGTTTTCGAGGATGACCCGGCGAACCGCGTTCTTGGCCATCATGAGACGCGATGTGGCCGGCACACACTCGTCGCCCGATGCGCAATCCGTGCTGCTGTTCCTGTGACACCAGGTCCCGCTTCGACGGCACATCCAGGCCGGCGAGCCGTCGACACAGGCATCGCCGGGTTCGTTGCACACCGATGAGCTCGACGTGCAGACAGCGTCCTGCACCTTGCACCATCTGTCGGCCGAGTTGGAGACGCAGCTACTGTTGCTACGCCGCTGACAGAAGTCTCCCTTGATCGAAGTCGGGCGGCTGTCCACCCGACAGTCCGCGTCGGTCCAGCAGGACGTGCTCCGATCCATGTAGCAGGTGCCTGTCCCTTGGCACGGCGCACTCGACGTGCAGGCGGAGAGATCGGGCAGAGAGGCGGAGGCCGACGTGCCGTCTCCGTTCGCCCCCATGCCCGTGATGTCACAACGCCCGGCCTGCCCCACGAGGCGGCAGAAGCGATCGCCGTCCTCACAATCCGCCCCCACTTCGTTGAAGCGGCTGTCGCTCTCGCCAGGCAGCCCCTGCATGGACTGTGCGCTCTCGATGACGAAGATGAAGTTCGGCCTCTTGAGCTGCAGCTTCACCACCTCGAGCGGACTGAGGGCCGCATAGCCGGTCTGCGAGAGCGGCGCGACGAGGACGAGCGCCAGGCCCACCACCACCAGACGCAGGCGAGGAAAGGCAGGTGACGGACTGGACGTCATGTGGCGGCCTCCGATTCTTCCTCACATAGCAAGCCAGCGGCCAGGCCGCCGCGTTAGGGAAAAGCGTGTGATCACGCGGGGTCACTCACGCCGACAGGTGATCCAACCTCCACCCACGTAAACAGCCGCCCCACCTCCGCCCCTGAAAACAGTTTGCGGAGTCCGCAAAGTTTTCCAGGTCGGCTGATGACTGGCGATGGCCGTCAGCCCGGCGGTGTCGCTTGGCTGGGGCTCGGCTCGGGATGGGCGACCGGCGCGGGGGGCGACAGCAGCCCCTTGCCCCAGTCGTGCTTCACTCTGGCGACCCGCACCGACGTGCTCTCCGTGTTCTGGAATTCGAGCACCGTCTCCATCGGGTGATCCGGCCAAATCTCGAAGTCAGGCAGCGGCTTGTTGGTGTCCAGCGAGATCTCCTGCACGACGTAGATGTCCTTGTACAGGCGGCGCGAGAGCTCTACGAGCAAATCCTGGCCCTGCTTGGCGACCACCAAATCCATGGCGCCGTACTCCATCACCGTGAACAGGCCCGGCCGGTCGGTCACCACCAGGATGCGGTTCGTGCCAAGCTTCTCGAAAAAGCGCCAGGTCTCGGCGGCCTGACGGGTCAGGGTCAGCTCGTTGATGAAGCGGGCCTCGGCGGCCACGGGCACGTAGGCGACGAACAGCAGGCTGGCCACGACGGTGGGCAGCCAGGCCCCTAGGCGTCGCGCCCCTTGCACCAGCAGCCACGCCGCGGTGAACGAGAACACACCGTCCATGGCCACATAGAGACGGCAGGAGGCCGGGTGCAGCGGCTTGCCCCAGCGGTAGGCGAAGGAGATGAGCGCCATGAGCAGCAACCAGGCCACCACGAAGATTGTGAACTGCCGGTTGTGCCGCGGCCGCTCCTTGTCGCCCAAGCCCTTGATGAGCGCGGCGATCACCAACAGCGAGCCCATGATCCCCAGCGCCATGATGACCACGCCATGCGGACCACGGAACGCGAACGGCGACTTCAGCACACCGAAGTAGTTGAGGAAGTTGTCGCGAAGGTCGCCCAAGCTGAAAAGGACGGTGCTGAACGGCTGCTCCTGATCGCCAGCCTTGAGCATGGTCTGCCAGATGCGCGGCAGAAGGAGCAACGGCGTGAACGCGTAGACCGCCAGGTACGGCCGGATGTACTCCCACTTCAGCATGCGCAGGCCGACCAGGACGAGCACCGCGATGACCAGCGTGCCACCGCCCTCGTAGCGAATGTGGGCGAGCATGCACATGTTCAACCACAGGATCGCCAGCCGGCTGGCCGAGGGAGTTTTGGCGTAGTCGTAGAAGTTCTTGATGACCAGGAGGCCAAAGACCGTGGCGATGAAATCGAACCCGCCCGAGCGCGCCGAGACCAGCGTCACCGGGTGCGCGGCCACCAGAATGGCGGCGACCATGGCGAAAGCCTCGCCCCCCAGCGACTTGGCGAGCCGGTAGGCCACGAAGACGAAGGCCGGGATGGCGATGGCATTCACCACAAAGGCATTGGTGTAGTGATAGCCGCGGATGGCGTGCACCAAGCTGATGAAGTAGGGATACAACGAGGGCCGCCGGTCCATCGTTTCGTTCAGGTTCCAGAACGCCTCGTAGTACCACTTGCCGGTGGTCGCGAAATTGGCGGTCTTGTTGTAGTAGAGGTTGCGCGACACGCCCAGCAGGTTGGTCTCGTCGGCGAGGATGCGCAGCGCGGGTTCCACCGTGATCACAGCGATCAGAGTCACGACGGCCGCGATAATCAGCCCCGCCTTGTTGTCCTTCACCCAGGTGATTAACTGGGCGCGATCTAGCCCACGCGCGGCGAGCAAGTAGACGGCCACCCAGAAGCCCACCAGCGTCGTCATGACCCAGAAATTGCCCTTGACGAAGAACGGCTCCATCAAGTCGCGCTTCGCCACGCTCACGACGAACAGCACCAGGGCGGCGAGCACGGGCAGGGCAGCGACGGCGACTTCGCGCCAATTGAGACTCTTGTTTGTGTTGATCGGTTTGGGTTCCAACGCACGCCTCCGGCGTCTCGAGGGGCCGCCAGGGTAGCACGACGTATTCGCCAGCCGGAAGGTTGCCGTCTATGCCGAAGCGGGCTATCTTGCGCACGCAATTCGGCCTCGTGATCGGTGAGGTTTCTCGTGGCAAACGACAGCGCGAACGCAGCAATCGAAAGCCCGCCGACGGACATTCTCTCGCCGGCTCCCCCTGCCCCCACGGCGTCTCCGAAGGGGTCGAGCCTGCGACGGTTTTGGACATGGCTGACCGTGGGCGACGACCTGGCGCGGCTGCGCCATGAGCAAGCGCGCCTCGGGCCCGAGAGGCTGTCCATGCTTCGCCTGGCGCGGGACTACACGATGGTGGCGGACGGTCTGCTGGATGCGTCGGATGACGTCCCCGCGGCACCCGTGCTGGCCCTGTACCGCGAGGCCCTGTTCCTTCTGCTCGCTGACACCATGGCCGGCAAGAAAACCCTCAGCATGCACTTCGAGACGGCACCCGAGTCCGTCCTCGAACAAGCGTCACAGGCCCATGCCGATCTGGCGTCCATCGGACACCTGCTGGCCATGCACGCCCTGGTCGGCACGAGCCATCGCCCCACGCCCGAGCACCGCGACCTGGCTCAAATGACCCGCAGCGCGGTCCACCGCCTGTTGGATGTCACCGCACCGACGCGCATCGTCCGTCAAGTCCAGCGGCGGCGCGGGCGCCTGGGCCTGGCGGCCGTGGTCTTGCTGCTCGGCTTGGCTGGCCTTGCGGCGGGTGCCGTGCGTCTCGTCACACCCACGGACTTGGCTGCCGGCAAATCGTGGCGGACCAGCAGCACGCTGGCCGCCGGCTACACGGCCAAGATCCTCTTCCACACGAACGAAGAGATGAACCCGTGGTTCGAAATCGATCTCGGGACACGGGAGACCGTCAAGGCGCTCATGGTGAAGAACCGCGCCGACTCGAATCAGGATCGAGCCATTCCGCTGATCGCGGAGGTGAGCGACGATCAGTCCACCTGGCATGAGGTCGCCAGGCGGGACGCCTCCTTCTCGATCTGGGAACTCAAGTTTCCGCCCCGCAAGACGCGTTTCGTGCGCCTGCGCGTTCCACGCGTCACCGCGCTGCACTTGGAAGAGGTCAAAGTCTTCTGATGCGCGGGGGGCCCACGCCTGTCGCTGCGTCTCGCGTACCGCTCCCAGTCTAGGACGCCCATGTGCTCGCTGCCGCTTCCGGTAAGCCAGGAGGCGCCCTCGCTCCCGGCGGGACGGGCGCATCACGATGAGGTTCGAGCTGACTTGCTGGCCCGCGCTGCCACTTGGGTCATCTTCCTGAGTCTCCCCTTCGCGGTGCTGAGCTGGCTGCTTCCCTTTGTGTCAGGCGAGACCATCGGGAACGACTACCCCATCTTCTCCCAGCTGGCCCAGCTGGATCTGATGTGGGCCGTTCGTCACGGCAACTTTCCCCTGTACATGCCGGGCTTCGCGGTCGGTCACTCCACGGCCGCCATGACCCTCGGCCAGCTCTATCACCCGATCTCCTGGGTGGCGAGTCTGATGCCCGGGTACTGGGACGGGTTGGCGCTCGAATGGAACACCTTCTTCCACCTTCTCTCCCTTGGGTTCGTTCACCTTCTGCTCTTCCGTATCTGCTGCCGCCTGCGTCTGGGCCGCGTGCTCGCCTTCATGTGCACGTTCCCGGTGGTCTACAACCTGCGCATGCTCGACAGCTTTCGCTATGGCGCCGCGCTGGAGGGCTACACCGGCATGCTCCTCACCGCGGGCGCGGCCGCGCTGGTCTTCCTCGACCAGAGCAAGAGGAGCCGCGTTCTCCTCTTGGCCCTCGGCACCTATCTGCTAGCGGTGAACGGGCATCCTCAGTGGGCTTTCCTCGGCATGGCGGGGGCGCTGTTGTGGGTAGCCGCGCTGCCCTGGCTGATGGCGGCCATGAATCCCATCCCGCTTCGTCTGAGCAGCGCGCGGCTCAAGACCTACTACGGGCGCACAGCGCTGGGCGTGGGCGCCGGGCTGGCCATCGCGGCGCCGTATTTGCTCACCTTCTATTTCGAGTTCTTCCGCACCAATCAAAGCCGAGCCGCCAATACCAGCTACGAATGGACGCTGGCCTATTCGGACGGACTCCGCGGCGAGCTGAGCAACTTTTTCTTTCCTCTCCATTCGGATGTCCACGGCGCATTTGGGGGCTCGGCCTTATTCCTGATCGCCGCGTTGCTGCCCTTGGGCGCCTTTTTCAGGCGCCCGCCTCGCTCGTTGATGCTGCTCTACGCGTTTGCGGCCGTCGCCTTGCTGTTCGCCGCAGGCGCAGAGACGCCGCTGCACAGATTCATCATCGAGCACGTTCCCTTCTTCGGCTCGTTCCGGACCCCGGGCCGCCTGGTCCTGTGGATCCCGCTCATCGTGCTGCCCATCCTGGCCTGGATGTTTCGGCCATCTAGCCGGCGCGCCCTTCTCGCCTCAGCCCTCGGGGCGGCGGCCATCACCGTGTGGTTTGCCCTCCATCCTGCCCAGATCCTTCCCAAGCACGAGGACTTCTCCCCGTCCGCCATCCTCAAGTCCGCCATCCCCAAGCACCAGGATGCGGCCATCCTCTACGTCTCCCTGGCCACTGCCCTGGCCTTGGCAGCGGCGGTCGCCTCTCGGCGCCAGCGACGCTGGGCCTTGCCGCTGGCCAGCGTGACCATGCTGGGGACGACGTGGCTGTGTTTGGCCGTGGGCACCTGGCAAGGCCAGAAGGTTCCCACCTATTCCATGGCCCAGATGAACGCGGATCGCGTGCGTTCGGCCAACGCGCACGCAGCCGGCGGTGAAGGCTACGGCCTGGAGATGGGCTCGGTGAGTGGGTACCGCAGCCGCGACGTCAATCCCGTACGCCCGCTCGGCACCCTCGTCCACCAGGCAATCCGCACCACACCAGAAGAGGACGTCTTGGGCCGCATGCGCGCGGGCGAGGCGACGAGCGAGCGCATCTTCCTCGACGGCACGATAGGGGAGCTCTCGCCCACCCGGGTGGCCGATAAAGACCTCGTGACGCTGACCTACAACAATTCGAATCGCTTCAAATTCAACGTGCTGGCAGCCAAAGACAGTTATTTCGTGCTCGGATTGCCCATGCTGCCCGGTTTCACCTGCCGCGTTGACGGGCGCCTTACGGAGGTGGTCCTCGCCAACCGGCTGAATCCGGCGGTCTACCTCCCCGCCGGCTCGCACATCGTCGACTTCGTCTTCGTCTCCTGGCCTTTCCTGATTGGTCTGACCATCGCGGCGCTGGCGGGCGCGGCATTGGCGCTGTGGTTCGTCCGGCGCACCTGGCGTTCACGCCTGGCCACAATTCTCTCGCTGTCGATCCTTCCCGCGGGCCTGCTGGTCTGGGTCCTGCTCTACGGGGGCCCGTCCTTCGCCACGACGTACGTCTGGCAAATGCCGCTCTGACCTGGCGAGTGGGCGCCCGAGGCATCTGGTGTATGCTTCTGGGCCCCATGGCGCCGACATTCCCCTCGGAAGTCCGTATTCGCCCCGCCCCGCGACTCTCCATCGTCATTCCGGTGTTCAACGAGGAGGAAGTCCTCCCCATCCTCCTCGAACGCCTTCGCGCATTACTTGCCCGCCTGGAATGCGAGGTCGAGGTGGTGTTCGTCGACGATGGCAGCCGCGACCGGACCGCGGACATCATCGCTCAGGCGCACGCCGGTGATCCCCGTTTCAAGCTCATCCAGTTCTCTCGTAATTTCGGGCACCCGGCCGCCATCACCGCGGGCATGGACCACGCAACGGGAGACGCGGTCGTCCTCATGGATGCGGACCTGCAGGATCCCCCCGAGCTCATCGTGGACATGGTGGCCCGCTATCGCGAGGGCTACGACGTGGTCCAGGCCCAGCGCGCCTCGCGCAAGAAGGACACCTTGTTCAAACGCGCCAGCGCGGCCGGTTTCTATCGCTTGATGGGTCTTCTGACCCATCAACAGATGCAGGACAACGTAGGCGAATTCCGCCTCATGAGCCGGAACGTCGTGGACGCCATCGCCGGCATGCGCGAACACCATCGCCTCATTCGCGGCATGGTGTCGTGGGTTGGGTTCCGCCACACCACGGTCACGTTCGAGCGCCCTGCCCGCAGCGCCGGCGAAACCAAGTACCCGCTGTCCAAAATGATCCGTTTGAGCGTGGATGGCGTGACCAGCTTCTCCACCGCGCCGCTGCGCATTGCCAGCCTCCTGGGCATCCTCAGCCTCATGGCCGGCTTCGCCTACTCGGCGTACGCGCTCTACATGCGTTTCGTGCGCCAAGTGACAGTCCAGGGCTGGACGTCGCTGGTCATCATCAACATCTTCTTCTCCAGCATCGTCCTCTTGTGCCTCGGCGTGGTTGGCGAATACGTGGGCCGCATCTTCGAGGAAGTCAAAAACCGACCGCTGTACCTGGTCAGCCGAAAGCTGGACGGGGCCAGCGCCGCGTCCAGCGAACCCGTGGCAAATCGGGGACGCTGAGCTAGTAGGCCACGCGCGCGCCCACCGCCAGGCTGGCCATCATCGGATCGGTATTGGCCGCGTTGAGCTGCACGAAGAGGCGCAGCAGGAACAGATTCACCTGCGCGCCGAGGATGCCGCGCAGCTTGGCCGAACTCGGCGAGGTCGAGGCCTGCGCTTCGACCTCCGCGGTACCCAGGTTGCTCGGGCTGCCATTGACGGTGCCCCTGATCTGCGCCTCCGAAATCTTCACGTCCAGGCGGCTGCCCCCAGCGAGCTGCCAGTCCACGCCCACGCCGCCGTACAGGGTGAGGAGGGTGAAGAGCCTCAAGCTGGTTGTGACCTCCAGCGGGATGCTCTTGGTGAGCATGTCCAACTCCAGGCCTGCCTTGCCGTCCACCGCCCCGCTCACGTCGATGGTCGCCGCCGTGTTGGGGACGGTCGCCAGATCGCTGAAGTTGATCTTGCCCGTGGCGAACTTCTGACCCGCGCGCAGGTTCATGTGCGAATAGTCCAGGCCCGTGGTGATGGCGATGCCGCCCCAGCGGGCAACCAGGTTCAACGCGGACATGTCACGCGACGGACCAAACAAGCGTAGCTGGGCATGCACGCCCCAGTTGTCCAACTTGCCGGTCAACTGGCCATAGCTCCGCTCCGGCACGCGCATCCAGTTGCCGAACAGCATGAGCGGAACGCCCAGCGGCTCCAGACTGACACCAGCCATGAGCGAGGCGTTCAGGCCCACGCCGCTGATGGGGAAGCCCGCCCCCGAGCCCGAGTTGCTTGGCTGGTAGGTGCGGTCGATGCCCATGGCCACGCTCGCAGCCGCGCCCACCTCGATGAGAGTCGCCTCAGAGGCGTAGTCCACGCCCATGCCCTTGCTCGTGAAGCTCTGCGAGTCACCGAACCGCCGAACGAAGCCCGCCGTGTCGGTGGTCTGGAAAAAGCGCCCCAGCTCCAGGTTCAACCGGTCCTCCACCTGCGCTTGGGTCAAGCCGACCGTACTGAAGAACTGCTGCGCCTCTGGCGAGAAGGTGAAGCAGATGGGCTGGCCACACAACGTATTCGCCAGCGCCGGGCCCGCGACAAGCAAGAGAGAAAACGCAGCAAGAGCCAGACACGCCTTACGCATAAATCCATTGTACTCCTGAAATCCGTGGGGCGGGCCGGCCTTGCCCCGCTGCGGCGAATTGGCTTCCGTGCGCAAATCCGGCCAATCCGTGACAGGGCGATGCCCTTCCTGGTAGCGTCACTGGTCCTACAGGAGAAGCCGCTATGACCGACGCCCGGGACGTAACCACGAAACTCTCCGTGCCCCGCCCCATCAACCTGTTTCTCCTCGAAAATCGGATCGTCATCAAAGACAACCCGGCCATCTCGCCGGATTTGACCCTGGACGCACCGGGGTTGGCGCGTGAGCTACGGGCGGAGACGGCGCTGTTCGCCGCGCTGCCCGACGGCAAGGCGGCCGCGGCAGCCGCAAGAAGCGCCATCCTGTATCCGCAAAGCGAGTTCGCGCTGGCTGGCGGTCGGGCCTTCGTGGTGGAGAGTCGGCGAACCGGCGATTCGGCGCTCCTCCTCAAAAACGACAGATCGGTCCCCTTTGACAGCGTCGACATGATCCAGGGCGTCCGGGTCATTCCGCTGACCTGGGACAATCTCGTCGTTCTCAAGAACCTGCTGCTCAGCGAGGACCCGGGCTGCACCGTGTTCCCGAAGGCGGACAGCGCCCTGGCACACGCCTCGCTGGGTGTGGGGGCTCGCTTTACGACGCTGCACTGGCCGGCCGTGGCGTGGACCATGAAGTGGCTTGCGCTGCCGCTCACCGCGAATCAGGACTCCACGCCGCGCGAGTCGGTTCACGACCTCGACGCCATGCTGGACAACCGGCTGATGGAGATTGCCTCGCCCTCCATCGGCGGCACGGTGCCCGAGGGGCACCAGGGGCAGTCCATGCAGGGCGTGAGCCTGGCCGCGGTGATCGCCTATCTCAAGCTGGGGTTCCACCGACACCGCATCCCGTGGGGCTTCAACGCCGATCACCAACCCGTGGGCGGCCGCTTCGATGCCATCGAGGAGCAGTTGGTGGAGGACAGCCTCTTCGCGTCGTACATCGCCTACGACCTTTCGCCGGAGCTGTCGGCGATCCAGCCCACGGCTGAGCAGACAAAGCGGGAAGAGCCCTTCCGGGCTACCGTCGATCCCGAGGTGCACCAGGCGGTCGCAAGTCGCCTGGCTCAGCTCGGCCTGCCCATGGCCCCCCCGCTCGAGCGGCTGGAGGCCCACCTATGGCCGGCCATGCGAAAGATTGCTCGCCGTGACGCCGCGTGCGCGCACATCCGCCAGGAGCAGTTCGCGTCGCCAGACGCCCGCCGGTTTCTGAGGGAGCTGGCCCTCGACGACATCGCTGGCCCAACCAGCCCCGAGGCTCTCGCGGTCTGCTTGGCCCTCGCGGAAGCCTTGAGCCTGAGGTTCGACTTCGTGACCCCCAACCTCGGCTTCCGAGACAACCTTGCCCACGCGGGCGAGACGGACCTGCGCGCCAAGGTGGTTCGCCTGTGCGAGGTGGCCAGGAGCTTCGGCACTTCGCTCGGCTTTCGCGCGGACAGGGGCGAGGACGCGCAGGGCTTCCGTGTCTGCGGCGAGGTGACGAGCGGCAAGCTAAAGATCGAGGCCTCGGGCCGCGATACCTGCGAGATGGGCGCGGCGCTGGCGGCCTCGAGGGCCCCCCAAGACCAGCAGCTGTGGCGCGACTGGCACGCTTTCACCCAAAAACTGGCCACCGAGAATGCCTTCTCGACGCATGAGGCGCGACGCAAGCTGGCCCGGGAGTTCATCTCCACGTCGTTCGACGCGGCAGGCCTGAGCACGAACGGAGTCTTCGATGGGCCCGCCGCCCTGGAGAAGGCCCTCGCCGCCCTGGGCCTCTCGCCCGCGCACAAGTTCTGGTGCGAGTACGCCTTCCTCTTCGTGTTGGCGGCGGAGGGCTCGACGGCCAAGCTGGGTGATCACAGCCCCGCCGGCTACCAGCAGCGGGCCCGCTTCTACGGCATCAGTGACGAGGGCAAGCTCCTCTTCGCTAAGAACGTGGCCACGCACCTCATCTCCCTCGCCGAAACCAGCGGCCTGTGCCCGGTCGAGAGGAGCGAAGCCGCACGCGATCGACTGGCCGCCATCGAGACCTACGCCGAATTCCTGGCTGACGTGGCGTAACCGCCCTCGACGACGCGAAACATCACCATGGCCGAGGCGCGAAGGCGCAAACCCGACGCGGCCAGCGGGAGCGACCGCCGACCGCGTCGTCTCACGCCAGCACCTTGCTAAAAGGCGAGGTAAGCGCCAGCGCGGCCTTCGACGATCCAAGCGAATTTCTTTTCCGTGGCGAAGTCCCGGCTACGCGGCAACACGCCGGCCTCGGCGAACACGCCGACCGGGCCCAGTCCGAAGCGAAGCCCCGCCGATGCCCCGAAGGCGAACTCGCGCTTCTGTCCGTCGCGGCCCGCCAGGTTGTTGACAGCCATTATCAAGCGCCCGAACAGGGGCAGGAGCGGCGCCTTGACCAGGAGCATGGGGCGCAGCTCGAGGTTGCTCTTGCGCTCATCCGAATCGGGCCCGTTCCAGACGGCGCCGAGCTGAAGGCCCAAGTCGACGAGCGGAATGGGGAGGATGTACCCGGGCGTGATCATCAGGTTCCACTGTTCCCGGTGCACGGGCGTGGGGCTCACCTGTGCGCCCAAGCCGGCAGATCCCTCGAGCAACCAGCCTGCCCGAGCGGCCATGGGGCACATGAGGGTCGCGGTTACAACTACGGCCAGGAAGAAGCTACGCATTTCGGTCACCTCCCAGATTCGTGACGTTCAGAGGCAGGACTATATTCGGGAACACTCGCCGGGGCGAGAGCCCGTGACGTGTGG
>JAEXQJ010000239.1 GCA_023438785.1 Pseudomonadota bacterium | reverse complement strand
GCCGCGGGACGGCGCGTCCCGCGGACCACCAACAGGGCCAAGGCAGCCGAGACCACGATCCCAACCAAGGCCAGCACGCGACGAGAAGGCAGAGCCCGCGCGGGCGTCGTCCCCGCCGCATCCACGCCGGCCAGAGAAGCCTTGCGCTCGGACACCACCACCGGGGCGGGCGTCACGGCCAGTTGGAGCTCGAGCTCGCGAATGCCGCGCGCCAGTTCGGCCATCGTCTGAGGCCGCTGCTCCGGATTGCGCGCCATCACCTTATCGATGAACGCGGCGACCGAGGCCGGAACGTTGGGCCGCACCTCCAGGAGCGGACGCGGCGCCTCGTTGGCCTTCTTGTGCAAGACCTCCATGACGTTCTCGCCGTCGTAGGGTGGCGAGCCCGTCAGCATCTCGTACATGATGGAGCCCACCGAGTAGATGTCCGAACGGGGATCGGCGGGATAGCCAGCGGCCTGCTCGGGCGCCATGTACTCGGGCGTGCCCATGGCAACTCCGGGCCGGGTCAGGCGCTTGCCCTTGGGCGAGTCCTCTTCCATGTCGGCGCTCTTCGCGATGCCGAAGTCGAGGACCTTCACCAGATCGGGGGCCGGGTACTCGTGGACCACCTCGTTCCCGTCGGGCGTGCTCCGTCGCGAGCTGACCAAAAGGATGTTTTCGGGCTTGAGGTCGCGGTGAATGACCCCCGCCAGGTGCGCGGACTGCAGAGCGGCGCTCATCTGCTCGGCAATGCGCAGCATGCGGTTCACCGCCAAGGGGCCCTCGCGATGAATGAGCAACCCCAGCTCGATGCCCTCGATGTACTCCATCACGAAGAACAGAGACCCGTCGTCGGTGGTGCCGAAGTCGGTGACGCTGACCACGTTGGGGTGCTCGATTCGCGAGGCGGCGCGAGCCTCGCGTCGGAAACGCTCGACCAGATCGGGCGTGCGCGAATAGGCCGGGTGCAGGACCTTGACCGCCACCCGCTTGCCGATCTCGATGTGTTCGGCCTCGTAGACCCGGCCCATGCCCCCCTCGCCGCACAGACGCTTGATCGAATAGCGCCCGGCCAGCAGCGCCCCCACCATCAGCGATCCCTCCTCCGCGGAGCGCTGCGAATCGCCATCGGCGCCTTCATCTCGCTGTCCCAGGGGAGCGGTGCTGGCGCGCTCGCGCGCGGAAGAACCGTCACTCAGAGCGCCGACCAACGACACCTGGTGGTGGCTGATGCTGGCCGGGTCGAGAAGGTTGACGGCATTGGCGAGCAGAGCCTGCCGCTCCTCGCGCTCCTTGGCGATGGTGTCGCCGAACAGCTCGCGCAAAAAATGGGCGACCTGGTGGTTGTCCATGGCGGGCGCCGTCTTGGCCAGAAAGCCCGCCAGGTCCGAGAGGAACGCCTCACCATCCTGGTAGCGCTCGTCGGGATTCACGGCCAACGCCTTCATGACGATGGCATCCAGCTCGGGCGGCACGCGCACGGCCCGCTGCGAGGGCGGCACGATGTGGGGCCTGCGCACGCGTTCGAGCAGGTCATCCTGGTTGGGCTGCCCCGGCACACGCGGTCCCGCCGAGAAGAGCTGCCGCCCGGTGAGCAGTTCCCACAGGATCACGCCCGCCGCGTACAAATCGGTGCGACCATCCAGCGGCTCCGAGCGCGCCTGTTCGGGGGCCATGTAGCTGACCTTGCCGTAGATCACGCCCGGCGCGGTCTTCTCCAGCTTGAGCGTGGAGGTGGCCAACCCGAAGTCGGTCAGCTTCACCTCACCCGAGTAGGACAGCAAAACATTGGGCGGCGAGACGTCGCGATGGACCAGATTCAGCCCCTCGAAGCCGTGGGCATAGGCCAGACCGCGTACCAGCTCCTTCACGATCTGAACGGCCACGGGCAGCGGAAACGCGATGCCCTTCTGCGCACATCGATTCCAGACCGCGCGCAGATCCTTGCCCTCCACGAACTCCATCCCCAGGTAGATCTCGCCCTTGACCTGGCCCGTGTCGAAGACGCCCACCAGATTGCCGTGGGACAGGCGAACCACGACCTTGGCCTCGTCCTTGAAACGTTGGACGTAGTTCTTGCCCGCCAGGTGAGGCAGGGCCGTCTTGACCACGCACAGCTTCTCCATCCCGCGTGGGCCGTGGAGGGCCAGATACAACGCCCCCATGCCCCCGCGAGCCAGGGGCTTGGCCAAAACATAGGCGCCGAAACGTCGCGGAAAGCCGTCCATGAATGCAGCGTTTCTTGAGTCCCGATCTTATGAGAGACCAGCGGAAATTCCTAGGGATTCCACGACATGGCCTCACCGCTGGCACGCCACCGGCGGTGATCGCGCGCAAGGATACACGCTCCTGTCCATCCCGCCTTCCGCACCGTCCCGCACGGACCGCAACACCTACTTCGCGCCGGGACATGCTGGTGCGCGCCGACGAGGCTGCATGAGGGCACCTGGAATCGCTATCTCAAGCAAACCGCCAAGACCTGCTTGAGGTCGGTCTTTCCGGCGATGGCCTTCTCGATGCCGTCCTGAAGCAAGGTGGACATGCCGCCGCCCACGGCCAAGTCGCGGACCTCCTCGACGGGCGCGCGCTTGGCGATAGCCGCCTTGATGCGGTCGTCGTTGACCAGGAGCTCGTGCACGGCGATGCGGCCTTTGTAGCCAGACTTGCCGCACACCTCGCAGCCCGCGCCACGCCATAGCTTGAGCTGCCCCTCGCGAAAGCCGCGCCGGTCCGCCTCTTCCTCGCCGAAGGCCTGGCGGATCTCGTCCACCTCGCTCTTCTCGGCCAGGTATTCCTCCCTGCACTTCTTGCACAGACCGCGCGTCAGGCGTTGGGCCAGCACGCCGAGCAGCGCGTCCGCGAAGCTGAAGGGGTCCAGGCCCATGTCGATGAGGCGGGTGATGGTTTCGGGCGCGCTGTTGGTGTGCAGGGTGGAGAACACGAGGTGACCGGTCAGCGACGCCTCCACGCCGGTGGACGCGGTCTCCTTGTCACGCATTTCACCGACCATGATGACGTCGGGATCCGCGCGCAGAAAGGCGCGCATGGCGGCCGCAAAATCGAAGCCGATCTTGGGCTGCACCTGCACCTGGCGCAGCCCGGCCTGCGTGATTTCCACCGGGTCCTCGGCGGTCCAGATCTTCATGTCGGTGGTGTTGATGCTGCCCAGGGCAGAGTGCAGCGTGGTCGTCTTACCGGAACCCGTGGGACCCACGCACAGGATCAGCCCGTACGGCTTGGCCAGCAGGGCGCGCAGCTCGGTCAGGTTGCGCTCGTTCATGCCCATCTCGTCCAACGGGATGGGCTTGGAGGCGGCGAGGATACGCATGACGATGTCCTCGTTGCCGTTGACCGTGGGCAGGGTGGCAACACGCAGCTCGATGGTTCGGTCGCGCATGCGGAACTTGATCTTTCCGTCCTGCGGCTTGCGGCGCTCCGAGATGTCCAGCTTGGCCATGATCTTGAAGCGCGCCACCAACGGGTGCCGGAAGGCGGGCGGGATGTCCTGGTAGCGAACGCAGTCACCGTCGATGCGGAAGCGAATACGCGTGTTCTCCTCTTTGCCGTACGGCTCGATGTGGATATCGGAGGCACCGCGCTGGAAGGCGTCGATGATGATCTGATTGGCCAGCTTGATGATGGCGCTGTCCGATTCGCCTTCTTCGTCTTCGTCGTCGCTGGGCTCGTCGATGGCGCCCGTGCCCTCGTCGGTGGACAGCTCCTTGAGCAGCACGTTGACGTCCGGACGCGTGCCGTAGGACGCCTCGATGCAGGCGGCGATCTCGTCCTTGAACCCGACGTGAAAGACCACTTCGCGGTCGGACTCGATGGAGCGCAAGCCGTCGCAACGGTTGAAGTCCGTGGGATCGTCGGTGACGACGATGAGCTGGGCGCCACGCCGCTCGATGGGGACGGCGCCCATCTTGCGCAGAAAGTCCGCGCGCAGCCGGGTCTTCAGATCCTCGGGGATCACCTGCTTGGGCTGGAACCGATAGAAGGGAGCATTGAAGTAGAGCGAAAGCGTCTTCTCCACGTCGGCCCGATTCACGCCCATCTTCTCGATGAGGTAGCGGGGCGGATCCATGTCGGTCGCCTCGGCGGTGGACAGGGCCTTGCCGAGGGCCTCGGGCGGCAGCACGCCCGCCTCGAGGAGGTAGTCCCACTTGCCGCGCTTGGGAGAGTCGGTCGATTTGGCCGGAGGTTCCGGCGCCCTACCCTCCTGACGAGGGGCAGGCGTGGGATTCCGGGCCGCCGCGGACGCGGGCAGGCGGGGCGGCGGCGTGGCGGGCGGGCGAACCGGCACGGGCGGCGGCGTGGCGGGCGGAGGCAGCGCGGCCTCGACGGGATTCTGGAGCAGCCCAGCCACCACGCTGGCGATGGCCCGAGCGATGTCGCCCGCGAAGATCAAATCGCGGGGCACGAAGCCGCCGGACTCAGTCATCCGGTTGGCGACCAGGAGCACGCCCATGCAGCCGTTGCCCCCCACCAGCGGCGACAGGATGGCGGCCTGAATGGGCTCACCGAGCCATTTGGAGAAGCGCTCATCGGGACGCAGCCGCGGATGCAGACGCGCCAGCTCGGACGGGTCAGCCAGGCTACGCAGAGCGACGGGCGCTTTGGCCAGGCAGGCGAAGCCGACCAGGTTGCCCGCCTCGCGGGGCAGAACCAGCTCCCGGACCGCGTCGGCGGCCCAACACACCGCCCGCATCTGCCCCTGCGCGTCGGGCAGAAACAGGGCCGCGTGCTTGGCGCCCATGAACGTGCTCACCCGTTCCATGGCAGCGAAGAGCAGATCGTCCAGGCTGCTGATGCGGGTCAGGTAAGCGATCAGCTCGGCCAGGCGCGTCCGCCTGTCGTTCTGCCCTGCGGGATCGCCCAATTGCTTCAGCCAAGTTGCCGCGTCCATGCGAGTCGCCTCTGCACCTCCTGTGATTCGTCATGTGGCGGAAGAAAAGTAAGTAAGGTGAGCCCTTGGCGCACTTGGCCCAGGCCCACACACGTGGGTCATCGGACTACACGGATCGGGCCTCGACCTACCGGTGGCGCACGCGCGCGTGGTAACGTGCCGGGGCCGAGCCGCTGCAAGGCAGGAGCAGATGCCAGAGCAGATCGTCCTCGTCGTCGACGACAGTCCCACCATTCTTAAGCTCGCCGAGACCACGCTCTCCCGCGCCGGTCTGAGGGTGGTCACTGCCGACTCGGGCGAGGCGGGCATCCAGAGTGCGACGGAGCGCACCCCGCACCTCATCCTGCTCGACTACCTCTTGCCCGACATCAACGGCGACGACGTTTGCCGAGCCATCTCGGGCCATGTCATCCTGGCCGGCGTTCCCGTCGTGGTCATGAGTGCCCGCAGCGAAGACGTGGGCCCGTCATTCGCCCGCCTGGCCAACGTGGTGGACGTACTGCCCAAGCCCTTCTCGCCCGACGCGCTTCTGGCCGTGGTCACCCACGCCTTACAGCAGCACGGGCGGCCACTCACGCCCGCGCCCGACACGTGCGGTGAGTCCGATTCTCTCGATCTGGCCTCACTGGCCAAACCCGACACGGGCTCTCATCCCCTCGTCGATCTGCAAGACGCGGCGCTGGCCGGCGATCTGGCCGTGGTGTCCATCGCGGACGTCTTGCTGCTCCTGCAGGACCGGCAGCTCAGCGGACTTCTGCGCGCGGACAACGGACAGGCGCAACTGGAGATCACGGTGCGCGCCGGGCGCATCGATTTCGCGGGCGCGCGCGGCGTGTCCGAGGAGTTCCTGCTGGGTCACTTCCTGATCCGCGCCCGCCAAGTGGACCAGGCCGCCTTCGATCAGGTGCTCGCGGAGCGCCAGCAGAACCCGACCAGCGGCCTTCTAGGTGCGGATCTGTGTCGCCGTGGACTGCTCTCGCCGGCGGGCCTGCGCAAGGCCATGGTTCGGCAAAGCACGGCCCTGGTCTACGAGGGACTGCGCTGGGACAAGGGTCGGTTCTCCTTCCATCCCGGCGAGCCTCCATCACCGGTGGCCGAGGAGGCGGCACTGGGCTTGGCCGCCGACGGGCTGGTCATGCAAGGGCTGCGACGCATTGAAGGCTGGCGCATCATCGGTCAGGAGATCGGCGATTTCGATGTGGCCTACGTGCGCAACGACGAGAAGATCGAAGCCTTCGGACGGGATCGCCTGTTGCGCGAGGAGGTGGCCATCCTCGAGCTGGTCAATGGTCGCCATACGGTGCGCGACGTGGTGTCCCTGTCGCGCATGGGATCGTACGAGGTGACCCAGATCCTGTTCCGGCTCATGCGCAGCAAGCTCATCCGCCGGCGCGTGGCCCCGGTGGTGGCATGAACGACACGGCCTCGTCCAACCTGGCCGTCGTGTTTTTCGAGATGCGCGGCCTGCGCTGCGCCCTGCCGGTCAGCGCGGTCCAAGAGGTTCTGCCCATGCCCAACCTGACGCCCGTTCCGCTCGCGCCCCCGGTGTTGCGCGGGATCGCACCCGTGCACGGCCAGATCCTGCCCATCCTCGATCTGGGCACCTGCCTGCAGCAGACGGGCAGCCCGTCCCACCGCCCCGACACGGAACGACTCCTCGTCGTCGAAACGGGACTCGACGGGGCCGCGCGAACCGTGCGGGCGGGCCTGGCGGTAGAGGCAGCGGTTCGCGTGGGCGAAGTCGACGAGCACCACAGCCGTCCCGCCCCACCCCGTCCCGCCTTCGTCAGCGCCACGATCCTGGATGCCGCGGGCCCCGCCTTGCTCATCGACGCCGGACGGGCCATGGATTTCGTGCGTGACGCTCTCAGCGCGGTAGCAACACCATGAGTGCAAACAAAGACCTCGAAAGCCTGGTTGGAATCCTGAGCGCGGCCCGACGCGGTGACCTCACGGTGCGCGCGGAGGTCTCGGAGGGTGAGTTGGGCGAGTTGGCCCGCGCGCTCAACGCCTTCATCGAAGCGCAAAGCCAGAACGCCGGCCAACTGGCCGCGGCCGCGGCCACCGCGCAAGGGGCCAGCACGGCCATCCAGCGCTCGCGCGCCGTCCTGGCCGACGGTTTGTCCCGTCAGCAGGCGGGATTCGCGGAGATGGCCCGTCGCTGCAAGGCGCTCGAAGCCCGCTCCGACGAGATCGGCCAGATCGTGGAGATGCTCGACGATCTCTCGTCGGAGACCAACATTCTGGCCCTGAACGCGGCTATGGAGGCCTCGCGCGCTGGCGCACAGGGCAAGGGCTTCGGCTTGGTGGCCGAGGAGGTGCGCAAGTTGGCCGAGCGGGCGTCCCTGGCCACCAAGGAGATCGACGCCTTCGTGCAAAGCGTGGTCAGCACGTCGGACGAGGGCGCGCGCGTGGTGGAGGAAATGCGTTCGCTGGCCATCGGCCTCGCCTCGTCCGCCGACCAATCCGAGCGCAGCGTGGAGCAGGTCGAGCAGGCCACGCGCGAGATCTCGGACGTCCTGGGCCGCATGCGCTTCACCGGCCAGAGCGAGACCGAGTTGACGCGCGCCCTGCGCGAGCGCAGTGCGGAGTTGCGCCGCCTGCTCGATCCCCTGACGGGTCTGCTCGACGACGCGCGCACGCCGCTCGGCGAGGCGCTGCGTCGGGTCCTACAAGCCGCCGCGCCCGGCGACGAGGCGCACGACTAGCCGAGGTCCAGGCATGGCATCGGCAGACGGCGGCGGGCGCACACCGCTCTCCGAATGGAACGCCAACGAGGTGGAGATGCTGCGCGGCCTGTTCCTCGACGAGGCCGAGAAGCATCTGCGTCGCATCGGCGAGGCCCAGAAGGCTCTCACGCGCGAGTCGGAGAGCTCGCTCGACGTCGATCCCGAGGTGGTGGACGTGCTGTTTCGCCACCTGCACACCCTCAAGGGCTCAGCCGGATCGGTGGGGCTCGACGGCATCTCACGCGCCGCCCACGAGTTGGAGGAGCTGTGCGCTGAGATCCGCACCGGGAAGCTGGCGCCCACCTTCGGGATCCTCGAGCGCATCGACGAAGGCATCTCGTCGCTGCGTGCCCTGCTGACCAGCGCCCGCCTCACGCCCCCGGCGGCTGCCGCGAGCGGATCCGACGGCTCGGCCCCGCGCGTCGAGCGCCGCCGCCAAGGTGACCGGCGCCTCAACTTGGATCGCCGCAGCGGGAGCGAGGGCATGCTGCGCGTGGACGCGGAACGCCTGGACGCTCTCCTCGACGGCGTGGGCGATCTCATCATCCTGCGCACGCGCATGGATCGCCGGGCGAACGAGTTGGACAGCGTGGTCCGCGATCTGCGCAACACGCGCAAAAAACTGCGCGGCATCCTGTCCGGGCCGAGCCCCGCGGCCCGGGCCAACGAGCCGGCGCGCCGAAGCGAAGTGGAGCAGATGCTCGATCGCCTGGGGGAGTTGGAGGTCGAGCTGAACGGCTCGATGTCGTTCCTCGACCGTGTGGGGCGCGCGCTGACCGCGGATTCGGATTCCGTACGCCGCACGACCGCACAACTGGAGGGTCAGTTGCGTCGCGCCCGCCTGGTTCCCCTGGAATGGGCGTACGGTCGCCTGCATTCGGCGCTGCGCGAGTTGGAGCGGAGCTGCCATCGAGAGGCCGACCTGGTGGCCTCGGGCGGCGACATCGAATTGGACAAGGGCGTGGTCGACCAGATCACGGATCCGCTGCTGCACCTGCTTCGCAACGCCATGGCGCATGGGATCGAGACGCCTGCCGTGCGCAGTGAGCGCGGCAAGCCACCGCGCGGCCGCATCGAGATTCGCGCCACCCAGGAAGCCGACCTCATCACCATCACGCTCGAAGACGACGGAGCGGGCATCAACCGCGAGGCGGTGCGACAGGGGTTGGTGCGCGCCGGTCGCCTGGCGGCGGACGCCGAGCTCGATGATCAGACGCTGCTGGCCGCCATCTTCGAACCAGGCTTCTCAACCCGGTCGAGCTCGGATGCCATCGCCGGCCGGGGTATGGGGCTCAACATCGTCAAGCACGCCATCGTGCGCATGGGGGGCGAGGTCAAACTGGAATACGAGCCAGGCGTGTTCACGCGCTTTCGGCTCTCCGTGCCGCTCACCGCGGCCATCACGCAGGCCCTGCTGTTCAAGCTGGGTGGCCAGGTGTATGCCGTGCCCGCCGCGCACATCATCGAGATCCTGCCCATCGGCCCCGATGTACTCACCGGATCGGCGCCGCTCGAACCGAAGGTCGCGGGCAAGACGTCAGGACCGACTCCGCCGGTGCTTCGCCTGCACGCCATGCTGGGCGTGGAGTTGCCGCCCGGCCGGCGCGCCGCCGCGGTGCACGCACGCTACGGCGGGCGGAGTTTCCTCTTCACCTGCGACAAGGTCATCGGCCTGCGCACGGTGGTCGTGCGTCCACCCGGGCCGCTGCTGGGCATGATGTCGCTCTACTCGGGTGTGACCGCTTCGGGTGCGGGCAAGGCCCAACTCGTGCTCGACCTGGGCATTCTGGCCGACGCGGCCTACGCACCCACCCCACCCACCGCCGCCAGCCCCCGACGCGGCCAACCCCGCATTCTGGTCGCCGATAGCTCACGCCTGGCCCGCGAGGCAGCGGCACGCCTGTTGAGCGCCGGCGGATTCCAGTCCGTGGCCGCCGAGGATGGATGGGAGGCCTGGGAGGTTCTAGGCGAGCGACGCTTCGACGCCCTGGTCACCGCCCTGGAGATGCCGCGCATCGACGGCTTCGAGTTGATCACGCGCATCCGGCGCGAGCCGACCTTGCGCGACCTGCCCATCGTGGTGCTTTCGTCGCGCACCTCTCCTTCGACGCGCCAGCGCGCCCTGGCCACCGGTGCGGATGTCTTTCTGCCCAAGGGCCGCCACCGCCGCTCCCTGGTGGAGACGATCACGGCGTGCCTGGAAGAGGCCCGCGTTCGCGGCAACACGGGACGCTGAGCCGAGCTTGCGGAGAGGGGCGACCCTCGAGCGCGCGAAGAAAGCCGGCGCTAGTCACCGATCTTGGGCGGCGGCGTGGTCTCGGCCACGAAGGCGCCTTCCGGTGTCACCACCACGCCCTGGCACACCCCGTGCGCGCTGGCGCCGGCCCACACCACACTGCGGGCAACCTGCGCACCGCCGGTGACGCGGCCACCGCCGCACACCACGGCCCAGGGCCCGACCACGGCACCGGCCTCCACGGTGGCCCCCGCGGCGATGCGCACGGGCGGTACGATTCGGGCGCTGCCGTCCACGTGAGCCCCCGCATCCACGCCGACCAGCGGCCCTGGCGGGCGCGACAGCAACGTCGGGGCCTGCAAGAGGGCCACGTTGCCGGCCAGATAGCGCTCCGGCGTGGAGTGCTCGGCGAAGTAGCCCGTCGTGGTCAGCGAGCCAATGCGCTCCGCGGCCAGCAGGGCCGGTATGTAGGCGTCGCCGATCATGTCGGACACGCCCACGGGGAGGCGATCGAGCAGCACCTTTTCCACGATGTGGATGCCCGTGAACATGCGCGGAGCCACGGGCCCAGCCTCGGTCCCAGGCGCACGCTGCCCTCGAATGCTGACCACCCTGCCCTCCTCGTCCACACCCACCGGGGCCCACAGCTCGGGATGCGGATCCTCGCGCAGGACCATGGTGGCCACCGTGCCCGCGGGGGAGCGGCCGTGCGCCGCCATCACCTGGCGCAGATCCACGTCTGCCGCCACCTTGCCATTGATGATGAGCAGCGGCTCGGACCGAAACAGCGATCGCGCTTTCGCCACGCCGCCGCCTGTCCCCAACAGCTCCTCCTCCCACGAATAGCGGATGTTCACCCCGAAGGCCGAGCCGTTGCCCAGCATCTGACCGATCTTGTCCGAATGGTGGTGCAGGTTGATGACCACATCGGTAAGGCCCGCGTCGCGACACAGGGCCAGTGCGAAGGTGATGGCCGGATAGCCGCACACCGGGAGCAAAGGCTTGGGCAAGGCCAAGCCGAGCGAGCCGAGACGCGTGGATCGCCCGGCGGCAAGGATCATCACCTGCATGCGGGCATTATGTACCACGCGGCCGAGGTCACAATTGCGCGCCAACCGCACCTCCAGCGCACGCCGTCCAGGATAGCCCCCCGGCCGCACCGCATCCGCCGTGCTAGGCTCACCGCCATGCGCATATGTGTGATCGGAACCGGCTACGTGGGTTTGGTGGCGGGGGCGGGCTTCGCGGATATGGGCAACGACGTGGTCTGCTGCGATATCGACGCGGACAAGGTCGACATGCTCAAGCGCGGCGAGATCCCGATCTACGAGCCAGGCCTGGACAAGCTGATAGCGCGCAACGTGGACGAAAGGCGCATCAGCTTCACCACCGATGTGCCGAGCGCCGTGGCCGGTTCGCAGGTCATCCTCTTGGCGGTGGGCACGCCACCTCGCCCCGACGGTTCGGCCGATCTGGGCTTTATCTTCAAGGCCGCCGAGGACGTCGCGCGCGCCCTGACCGGCTGGGCCGTGCTGGTCACCAAGTCCACGGTCCCCGTGGGTACCGGCGACAAGGTCGAGGAGATCGTCCGGCGCCACACCAAGCACGAGTTCGCGGTGGCCTCCAACCCCGAGTTCCTGAAGGAGGGAGACGCGGTCAGTGACTTCATGAAGCCCGTTCGCGTGATCATCGGAACCACCGACCCGCGCGCCATCGCCGTCTTGCAGGCGCTCTACGCGCCCTTCACGCGCTCGCGCGATCGCGTGCTGCTCATGGATCGCCGCTCGGCCGAGCTGACCAAGTACGCCGCGAACTCCATGTTGGCAGCCCGCATCTCCTTCATGAACGAGTTGGCCAACCTGTGCGACCTCGTGGGCGCGGACATCGAGCTGGTCCGCAAGGGCATGGGCTCGGACAACCGCATCGGCACCAAATTCCTCTACGCCGGGGCGGGCTTCGGCGGGAGCTGCTTTCCGAAGGATCTGCGCGCGGTCATCAACACGGCCCGGGAGGCGGGGACCCGGCTGGAGGTGCTGGACGCCGTGGTGGCGGTCAACGAGCGCCAGAAGCATCGCCTCTCCCGGAACATCCTCGAACACTTCCACGGCGACCTGCACGGCAAGACGGTGGCCGTGTGGGGACTGGCTTTCAAGCCAGGCACCGACGACATCCGTGAGGCCCCGGCGCTGGTGCTCATCGAGGACATGCTGGCAGAGGGGGCCAAGGTGGTGGCCACCGATCCGGTGGCTATCGCGAACGTGCGCAAACAGTTGGGCGAGCGCATCGCCTACCAGACCTCCAACTACGACTGCGCCGAGGGCGCGGACGTGCTGGCCCTGGTGACCGAGTGGCATGAATACCGCCGCCCCAACTTCGAGCGCCTGCGCGGCCTCATGCGCACGCCCGTAGTCGTCGACGGCCGCAACGTCTGGGAGCCGGCCGAGCTACAGGCCGCCGGCTTCACCTATTACGGAATCGGGCGCGGCGGGCGGTAGCGGCGATCAGCCGCTCGATCCCTGGCGAGCGTTGGCGGTTCGCCACCACTCGACGAAACGCGGGATGCCCTGCTCGACAGAGACCTTGGGGCGATAGCCCAGCTCCCGCTGCGCCAGCTCTACGTCGGCCAGCGTGTGCAGCATGTCGCCCGGTTGAGGGTCCTTCCACTCGATACGCGCCGGCCTGCCCAGCGCGGCCGAGATATGGCCCACCAGATCCTTGAGGCTGGTGGGCCGAGACCCGCCCAGGTTGTAGATGCGATAGGCCGAGGCAGAGGCCCCCATCTGCTGATCCAGAGCGGCCACCACGCCGTCGACGATGTCGTCGATCCAGGTGTAGTCGCGCGAGCTGGAACCGTCGCCGAACAAGGTGATGGGTTGGTCGTTGGCGATGAGGCGGGTGAACTTGTGAATGGCCAGATCGGGCCGCTGGCGCGGGCCGTACACCGTGAAGAAACGCAGGCACGTGACGTCGGTGCCGTGCAGGTGGTGCTCCGTGAAGGCGAGCAACTCGCCCGCGCGCTTGGTGGCGGCATAGGGCGACAAGGGGCGGCTGCAGGCATCGCGCTCGGAGAAAGGCACGCGGCTGTCCAGGCCATAGACCGACGACGACGAGCCGAAAATGACGTGCGCGATGCCGCGTTGTCGACACGCGTTCAGCAGGTGCAGCGTGCCTGTCACGTTCACGGCGTAGTAGCGGTGCGGGATCTTCAGCGACGGCTGCACCCCGGCCAGCGCGGCCAGATGCACCACCGCGTCCACGGACCCGGCCATGTCGAGCATGCCCGAGATGTCGTGCGGATCGGTCAGGTCGCCCTCGTAGAGCCGAAACCCCGGCTTGCGCCGCAGCGTGGCCAGATTCCGCTCCTTGGTCTCGCGCGCATAGAACGGATCGAAGTTGTCGAACCCGATCACGCGGTCGCCGCGGCCACACAGCCGCTCTGACACGTGCGATCCGATGAAGCCGGCGGCGCCAGTGACGACGATGTTCATGAAGGTGGACAGACCCCTTGTCTGCCCGACGAGTGGCCGCTGCTCAGCTCCCCATCGGGCACGTCACATATATCAGATACTCCACGTTCCCCTTGCCCCCGGTGATAGGCGACGTCGTCCGGCCGTGCAGCGTGAAGCCTGCCTCACTCGCCGCGCCAATCACGTCGTTCACCGCCTCCTCCCGATAGATCTCGTCGCGCACGATGCCCCCCTTGCCGACCCGCTCCCGCCCCACCTCGAATTGGGGTTTGACCAACGCCACCACCGGGGCGCCCGGCCGCAGAAAACGCGGCAGCAGCGGCAGCACCAGGCGCAGCGAGATGAACGACACATCCACCACGGCCAGATCGCAAGGCTCGGGGATGCGGTCGGGCGGCATGAAACGAATGTTGGTGCGATCGATGACCACCACACGCGCGTCCGACGCCACCTTCCAGTCGAGCTGCCCGTGCCCCACGTCCACGCAGTAGACCCGGGCCGCCCCCGACTGCAGCAGACAATCCGTGAACCCCCCCGTGGAAGCCCCCACGTCCAAGGCCACCCGCCCGGTCACATCCAGGGCAAATTCCTTGAGCGCATGCGCCAACTTGAGCCCGCCCCGCGAGACGAACGGCAGGGGCTCGCCGCGCAGCCGGAGCGGCGCCTGGCCCGCCACCAGATCCCCCGCCTTGTCCACCGGGCGATCCCCATTCAGCACCTGCCCCGCCAGGATGAGGGCCCGCGCCTTCTCCCGCGAGGGCGCCAGCCCCTGCTCCACCAGAGCCAAGTCGGCCCGCATGCGCGCGGGGGCCTTCCCCGCCCGAGGCTCATCGGTCCGGTCGGGCTTCTCCTTGCGCGCCATCCGCGAAGAATAGCCCGTCGCATGGACTTCCTGGTTGCAAACCGGATCGCCCTAAGTACAATCCCCTGACCCGTTTCACCGGGTTCCGGGGCTGTAGCTCAGTTGGGAGAGCGCTAGAATCGCACTCTAGAGGCCGTCGGTTCGATCCCGATCAGCTCCACAAGCAGAATCATTCACGAATCCGGGAGAGGCGGGAGAGCGGCGGGACGGCGGTTGCACCGCGCGCTGTACGCGCTGGTCGACCCCGACGGCTTGAAGCCCCACAGCGTGTATCCCGCCGTGTTCGTGGTGGTCGTCGTGATCAGATAGCCCGCCGACGCAAAACCGCGGGCCGACGAGTCCAGGCTGGACCCCGTCACCTGCTGCACACGCGACGTGTACACCACGGTCGAGCTGGCCGGCTTGAAGCCCCACAGCGTGTACCCGGCGGTGTTGGTCGTCGCACCCGCCCGCCAGACTGACCGCGGCCCTGCCGGACGGTGGCACAAAGAGCTCGTTCCAAGCGTGGAAAGAGCTGATCGGCTCAGCCAACGGGCTTTCTCCGCCGCGGAAAGAGCTGATCGGCTCAGCCCATGGGCCTTCTCCGCCGCCGAGAGAGCTGATCGGCTCAGCCAATGGGCTTTCTCCGCGGCCGAGAGAGCTGATCGGCTCAGCCAACGGGCTCACTCGGCCGCCGAGAGAGCTGATCACCTCAGCCAATGGGTCTTCTCCGCCGCGGAACAAGGCGCCCGGCTTCCTTCGGGCGCCGCTTCGGTGGCCGAAGGGCTTCGCTTAGCCGAGCGCCGGATCCACGAACCGCCCACCTGACAGCCCGCTCGCCGACGGCGTCTGCCAGCGCTCCGCTCACGAGCGGATGCGGGAAGATGGCACGCGCCATCGCCCGTCATGGCAAAGCAGTCGAGTCGATCTCGAGGTAAGTCAGGGCCGAAGCCTTGCTGCCCCCTAGTTGGGCCACCACCAGCAACGTGTCACCGCGGGCTGCAAGCCTGACTTCGCGTCGCCCAGACAAGAGCGCGCCGTCCATTTCGAAACGAAAGTGGCTGAGGATCGGTTCCGCGTCTGTCAGGTGCATCAACACCAGATCCGCAGTTCCAGTGCCATTGGTTTCGGTCCTACTGCAGTAGCAGAGTGGGAGCTCGCCCCCCGTCCAGGCCGTCTGGAGCGCATAGGTGCCTTGCGATGAGTAAACGACCCAGGCAGCGAAGGTCCTTCCCGACAGCGTTCTGACCAAGTCGAAGTCCGTGGTGGCGGTCAACCGAGCGGTACATGAGCTTTGACCGAGACAGGGAGGCGGGCTGCAGGAGGGGCTGGGGACCTCATCGGGGCATCCACTGTCGCCTGCTCCGATGGCGGGTGGCTCCGGGAGCTGAGTGGAACGCCAACCCGGGGTCTGTCGAACAAACAGTGCTGAGCGACAATTACATCTCCCCATCGGCGACGATTGCATCGCCCCATCTTGAGGCGCGTTGGTGATCGGGCCATAGGCGTTCTGCCCCACTGGGGCAGGAGGCGCCTTGAGACCGGTCACCGA
>JAEXQJ010000232.1 GCA_023438785.1 Pseudomonadota bacterium | reverse complement strand
TGATCGGACAGGCCCGCTGGTGTCCGTTTACGTGACCAGCGATCCCGACGGCGCCGCCGTGTGGATCAACGGACAAGAACGCGGCCGCACACCTCTGGCGGTCAAGATCAAATCAGGCGCCGCGCGCGTGGTGCTGGTCAAGGCGGGCTTCCAATCGGCCACCGCGGATGTGCAGGCCGTCGAGGGCGGCAAGCTCTCGAAGACGCTGCAGCCCGTGCAGCCGCCCCTGGAGGGCGAGGCCCGCTTCCGCGCCGAGTGCGCCACCGCCGGCAAGCTGCCCATCGTGGTGGATGGCAGGGAGACGGGCATCTTGTGCCCGTTCACCAAGATGCGCGTCAGCCCCGGCACGCACCGAATCGGCCTCTTCATCCCTGCCCTGGGAACGGTTCACGAAAAGGAAGTGCACCTGCCGGCGGGCGTGCGCAGCGTGGTCTTCGCCGACTGAGAATCCGCTGCGCGCGCGTCTCATGCGGCTGCGCCCCGCGCGCCGGCGCGAGTCTGAAAAGGGCCGCGCGCTTGCCAAGCCCCGGCTTTTTGGCCAAAGTCCGCGCGACACGCGCCGCCGGCGGCGCACGAAAGGAAATTCCCACCGATGGCCAAGATCACGCTGCCCAAGAAGTTCGTCAGTCAGTACCCGCACAAGTTCGCCAAGGGTAAGCAGCAGTATCTGCGTGGCAAGCGCATCCTGCCCCAGCCGATCTCAGGCAAGGAGACGCTGCCCGATCTCATCGACGGCGCGTTCCTCGCCTACAACGCGGGCCGCTTGAGTGAAGGCTGCCGCCTTTTCTCCGAGAAGATGCTGGCCAACGACACGGTCACCATCGGAATGAGCCTGGCCGGTGCGCTCACGCCCGCGGGCCTGGGCTCGGCCGCGGTCATCCCGCTCATCAAGGCGGGCTTCGTGGACTGGATCGTGGCGACGGGCGCGAACCTGTACCACGACATGCACCACGCCATGAACCTGCCCCTGTGGCGGGGTTCGCCCTTCGTGCGCGATCCCGAGCTGCGCAAGTTCGGCGTGGTCCGCATCTACGACATCCTGCTGGACTACGACGATGTCCTCATGCGCACGGATGACATCCTTCGCCAGATCCTCATCCAGAAGGAATTCCAGAAGGAGATGGGCACGGCTGAGCTGCACCATCTGATCGGTAAGTACTGCGCCGAGTTCGAGCGGCAGACGGGCGTCAAGGACGCCTCCGTGCTGGCCGCCGCCTACCGCGCGGGCGTGCCGTGCTTCTGCCCCTCGCCGGGTGATTCCACCATCGGCATGAACATCGCCGGCGTCGAGCTGCGCGGCAACAAGCTGCGCATCAACCCCAGCATCGACGTCAACGAGACCACGGGCATCGTCCTCGACGCCAAGCTGCGCAAGAAGAAGACGGGCGTGGTGCTGGTGGGTGGCGGCTCGCCCAAGAACTTCACCCTGCAGACCGAGCCCCAGATCCAGGAGGTGCTGCGCATTAAGGAGATGGGCCACGACTTCTTCCTGCAGTTCACCGACGCGCGCCCGGACACGGGCGGCCTGTCGGGCGCCACGCCCTCGGAGGCGGTGAGCTGGGGCAAGGTCGATCCCACCAAGCTGCCCGACGCGGTGGTGTGCTACCTGGATTCCACTGTCGGCCTGCCCATGCTGGCCCACTACGCGCTGTCTCGCCGAGGCCCGCGCAAGCTCAAGCGCCTCTATGACAAGCGCCCGGCCATCATGAAGCGGCTGACCGAGGAGTACTTCGCGCACAATAAGGACGCCACCCCCATCGAGTAGACCCGAACGCCGATGAGCCCGTCGCGTCGTCGACGGGCTCGTCGGGTAGCCGACGGCGACGGGGCCGCTGACCCGCCGGCCAACACAGGGAGTCGATTTCGGCGCGACGGCTGGCGTATGCTGGCGGCTTGCGAATCGGCCTGCTGCTCTGTTGTCTTCTGATTTCTAGCGGCGCCTGCCGCCGCTCCCACCGAGGCTCGAGCCCACCGCCCGCGCCCACGGCGGCCGAGGTCTCGGCGCTCATGGACAGCGTGGTTCGCGACTTCCGCGCCATCGTCGTGCTGCTGGCGGATGAGCCGCAGCCTGGCGAGCCGGCGGAGACGGGGGCCTGGCTGCTGCACGAGCGCGAGCAGGAGAACCTGGCCACGCTGGCCGAGCATCTGAGCGACCCAGCCAGCCTGCGCGCCTTTCTGGGCCGACTGGAGGCCGATCCCGGGCTGCGCGACGCGGACCGCTTGGCGTTCGCTGATGTCCTGGCGCAGGTGCCCGATTCGCCGCGCGTGCTCGACGATCGCCGCGTGCTGGCCGGCATCGCCACCCGCTACGACGCCGAGGTGAAGAAGACCTTCGGCCGCCTGACCACGCGGGGCATGGTGGATCGGCGCGAGGCCTGGGAGGGCTATCTCACCTTCGTGCGCGGCCAATTCACGCGCGACGACCTGCTGGCCGAATTCAAACCCGAGTTGGAGGCCTTGAGCGCCGGCACGCGGGGCGGCGCCGCCTGGCGCGACGACAAGGATCAGATCACGGGCCGCCGCTTCCCCGAGAAGAGCGTGCTCATCACCTTCGACGACGGCCCCTCGACGCGTTTCACGCCGGCCGTGCTGGACGTGTTGCAGCGCTACGGGGTGCGCGCGACCTTCTTCGAGGTGGGGCGCAATGTGGGCAAGGCCAAGGCGTTGACCCTACGCCAGGAGGACGCGGGACACGCGCTGGCCAACCACACTTTCACCCACGCCTTTCTGCCCAAGCTGAGCAAGGACAAGCTGGACGCTCAGTTGGGCGACACCAGCCAGGCGCTGTTCAGCGCGGCCAAGGAGAAGCCCGGCCTCTTCCGCCCGCCCTACGGTGCCCGCAACGCGCAGGTCCTCGAGGCGGCCGCGGCGCTCGGCATGAAGACCGTGCTGTGGAACATCGACTCCAAGGACTGGGCCGATCCCGTGCCCAGGTCCATCGCCAACCGCGTGCTGGCTCAGCTGGAGAAGAGCAAGCGCGGCATCATCCTCTTCCACGACATCCACGAACGCACGGCCCAGGCGCTGCCGCTGGTGCTCGACGAATTGGTGCGGCAGAAGTACACGTTCCTGGCCTGGAACGGCCACGACTTCGAGGCCACGCGGGGCGGCTCGGGCGAGGCGGCGCTGGCCGCGGGGGCGCCGCTGGCCACCGCGCCGCTGTACCACGATAGCTGGGCCGTGGTGGTGGGCATCAATCAGTACAAGAACTGGCCGCATCTCAGCTACGCCGTGGCCGACGCGAAGGCGGTGCGCGAGATCCTGGTGCGCAAGTACGGCTTCGCCGCGGATCACGTCGTCGAGCTCTACGACCAGCAAGCCACGCGCGAGAACATCGTGGCCGCGTTGGGCGATTCGCTGGCCGACGGGCGCAAGGTGGCACGCGACGATCGGGTATTCGTGTTCTTCGCCGGGCACGGGGCCACGCGCCAGCTACCCTCGGGCAGGAGCCAGGGCTACCTCATCCCCGTCGACGCCGACGCCAAGAGCTTCCAGAGTCAGGCCATCTCCATGACCAGCTTCCAAGACATCAGCGACGCCATCCCGGCCAAGCATGTGTTCTTCGTCATGGACGCCTGTTACAGCGGCCTGGCCCTCACGCGCGGTGGCGGTCCGGTGGCCGGCGATCGCACGCAGTTCCTGCAAGAAATCACGCGGCGACCGGCCCGCGAGGTCATGACGGCCGGCGGGGCCGACGAGCAGGTCGCCGACAACGGGCCCAATGGCCACTCCATCTTCACCTGGACCCTGCTGCAGGGCCTGGAGGGCAAGGCCGATCTAGACGGCGATGGCGCCATCACAGCCACCGAGCTGGCCGCCTACACCACGCCCGCCGTGTCGTCGCTCTCGCGCCAGACGCCGGTCTTCGGCCACATGCCCGGCAGCCAGGGCGGCGAGTTCGTCTTCGCGGCGCGCGGCGAGGAGGAATTCCTCAGCCAGGAGTCAGGCCAGCTCGACGCGGAGGCCATCAAGCTCAACGCCGATCTGGAGCGGGTGCGCAAGCAGCTCGAGGAGAAGCGGGCGCGCAACCAGGAGCTGCGGCGCGCGTTGGTGGCCGCCAACGCCGAGCTGGTGGGCGGCGACGCGGGCGCGCCGCCTGATGCCGCCGTACCGGCGCCGTTGCCGGTTGCCGTGACCACGCAGGCCCGCCGTGAGATGGAACGCGGCATGAGCCTGTTCCGGGAGAAGCGCTACGAGGAGGCCACGCAAGCCTTCGAGGCCGTGCTCAAGCTCAACCCCAATCACGTCTTGGCGGCCAACAACCTGGGCTTCACCTACGTCAAGATGGGGCGCCTCGCCGACGCGGTGACTTGGTACGAGAAAACCCTGGTCCTCGATCCCCGGCGCGCCGTGGCGTGGGCCAACCTGGGCGACGCCTACGTCAGCCTGGGCCGCGCCGAGCTGGCCAGGCGAGCCTACGAGCGCTTCCTGGAACTGTCGCCCGAGCACAAACTGGCCGCCTCGGTGCGCGATCGGCTCTCCACGCTGCCCTGATCCCCCGTTTCGCTCCGGCAAAGTTGGTACACTGCCGCTTGCCCCAAGGAGTCTCCGCGTGCTTTCAACCAAGCAACTGAAGCAATTGGCCGAGCAACACGGCACCCCTCTCTTCGTCATCGATCTGCGCGAGGTTCGGCGCAACTACGCCACCTTCAGGCGGCACCTACCGCGCGTGCAGGCCTACTACGCGGTCAAGGCCAACCCCGACCCGGCCATCGTGCGCACCTTGTTCCAGGCCGGCGCCAGCTTCGACGTGGCGTCCATGCCGGAGTTCATGATCGTGCACGAGAACATCAAGCGCATGCCGGCCCGCCAGCGGCAGAATTTCATCTGGGACAAGATCATCTACGCCAACCCGGTGAAGGCCAACCGCACGCTGGCTGAGCTGGACAAATACAAGCCGCTGGTCACCTACGACAACCTGGCCGAGGTGGGCAAGATCAAGCGCTTCGCCCCGCACGCCGGGCTCATCCTGCGCATCAATGTTCCCAACACGGGTTCGGTGGTCGAATTGTCGTCGAAATTCGGCGCCTCACCGGGCGAGGCCGTGGACCTCATCGAGGCGGCCTACAACGCGGGTCTGGTGGTGGAGGGCCTGTCGTTCCACGTGGGCAGCCAGTGCACCAATTTCCAAAACTACATTCAGGCCCTGAGCATCGCGGACAGCATCTTCAAGGAGGCTTGGGAGCGCGGCTATGGCAAGGTGAGGATCCTCGACATCGGCGGCGGCTTCCCCGCCCCCTACGATCAGCACGTCCGCCCCTTCGCCGAGTTGGCCAAGGCGCTCAATGGCGAGCTCGATCGCCTGTTCGCGCCGCAAGTCGAGATTTTGGCCGAGCCGGGTCGTTTCCTGGTCGCCACCGCGGCCACCCTGGTCGTGGAGATCATCGGCAAGGCCGTGCGCAACGGCAAGCAGTGTTACTACGTCGACGACGGCGTGTACGGCACCTACTCGGGCGTGCTGTTCGATCACTGCCAGTACCACTTCAAGGCCTTCAAGCACGGCCCCACGCAGATCGCCTCTGTCTTCGGTCCCACGTGCGACGCCCTCGACGTGGTCTCGGTGGCCGAGGATCTGCCCGTGAACCTGGAGCTGGGCGATCTGCTGTACAGCGAGAACACCGGCGCCTACACCACGGCCAGCGCCACGGGCTTCAACGGTATGCCCCCCGCCAAGGTCGTGGCCGTCGGCGCCAAGGACTGACCCGGGGAAAAAAGTTGCTACGCTAGGCCCTCCACAGACGGAGGTGACCGATGCCCAGCACGCTCGACAATCTGAAGACCGCTTTCGCCGGCGAGAGCCAGGCCAATCGCAAGTACCTGGCCTTCGCCAAGAAAGCCGACAAGGAAGGCTATCCCCAGATCGCCAGGCTCTTCCGCGCTGCCGCCGAGGCCGAGACCATCCATGCCTTGGGCCACCTGCAGAACATGGGCGGCGTGGGCACCACGCTCGAAAACCTGAAGGACGCCATCAAGGGCGAAACTTACGAGTACACCGAGATGTACCCGCCCATGACCGCGCAGGCCAAGGTGGAGAACCACAAGGCCAAGACCATGCTCGAGTGGGCCGAGAAGGTGGAGAAGGTTCACGCCGACCTGTACAAGCAGGCCTTGGCCGCCCTCGAGTCGGGCCAGGATCTGTCGACCATGGACATCTACCTGTGCCCGGTGTGTGGCCACCTGGAGTTCGGCACGCCGCCCGACAAGTGCCCGGTGTGCCAGCTTGCCGGGTCCAAGTACCAGAAGATGAGCTGAGGCCGAGGGTGCGATGGTGCGTCCTTCACCCCGGCCGGGCTGGGGTGAAGGGCCCGCGTTCAGGGCCCGCCCAGGCCGACCAGGACGGACAGGCCCGCCGCCACGGCGATGAGGACGCCGAGCACGAGCGCGGCTCGCAGGCGGCGGCGCGGGCGAATGGCCGCCACGCCACCGCGGCCGGACGGCCGGGCGGGCGAGGGCACGGCGGGGGACGGCGGTAGAACGGCCGGGGCAGCCGCGGGTGGGGCCACGGGAGGAGGCGGGCCCGGAGCGCGGGCAGGGGCAGCCACGGACGAGGGTGGCCGCACCATCCCGGGTGCGGAGGGCAGCGGCGTGGCGGGCTCATCGTCCGAACGGGATGCTGACGGCGCGCCCATGGAGGCCGGCCGCGGCAGCGCGGGGACGGCGATGGGCGTGGAGAAATCCTCTGAATCCATCATGCCGTCGTCGGCCGACACGGACGAGGCCTCCCGGCCCGCCACGTCAGCGGGCAGCTTGGGCGGACGCGCCGCCGGGGCGTGGCTGGCGCCGTCGGAGATCCAGGCCTCGGCATTGGGACCGAGCAATTCGCGTAGCTCGGCCGCCAGTTGGGGCGCCGAGTAGAGCAGCCCGTGCTTGCGGGCCACCGCGCGCAGGGCGTCCGCGAACGACTCCGCGTCCTGGAAGCGATCGTCGCGGTTGAGCGCCAACGCCTTGTCCAGCACGCCCTGCAATTCGGCAGGCAGATGCGGGCACTTCTTGGCCAAGGGCGGGATCACCTGGGCGTAGATCTGGTCCGGCGGCGTGTTGAGATCGCCAGCGTAGAGGCGCTCGCCGACGAAGGTCTCGTAGATGCTCACGCCCATGGAGAACAGGTCGCTGCGCGCGTCGATGGGCTGATTGCGCGCCATCTCGGGCGACATGTACCCCACCTTGCCGCGCACCCGGTAAAACACCGACGAATAGGTCACCGCCTTGGCGATGCCGAAATCCGACAGCTTCACCTCGCCCTCGCCCGAACAGAGGATGTTCGACGGCGACAGATCGCGGTGGATGATGCCCAACGGTTCCCCGGCGGGCGAGCGACGGCTGTGCGCGTAGGCCAGGCCGGCCAGGATCTCCATCGCCACGTGCAGCACCGCCTGGGCCGAGAGCGGCCTTTTACGCCGCGCACGCCAGGCGATGGTGCGCAGGTCGGCGCCGCGCACGTATTCCATGACGATGAACAGGCGTTCGTCCGACTTCACCAGGTCGAACGTGCGAACGATGTTCTGGTGGTCCAGGGTGGCCGAGATCTTGGCCTCGCGAAAGAAGAGGTCGCGGAACTCGGGTCGACTGGTGAATTCGGGCAGGAGCTGCTTGAGCACGACCTCCTTCTCGAAGCCGCCCGCGCCGATTTTCTTGCCGACGTAGATGGCGCCCATGCCACCTTCGGCCAGGTACCGCTCGATGCGGTATTTTCGTGGCGGGACCTGTGCCACCATTCGGGGCAACACTAAGCCCCCCGAATCAGGGACGCAACGTCACGAAAACGCATGGCCTTTCCTCTCGCCAGCCTTCTCGATCTGCGCCGCGGCGCGGAAGACTCGGCCAAGCGGGCCTTCGGCCAGGCCTCCCTGGCGCGGGCCCAGGCCGAGGCCGAGCAGGCCCGACTGGAGCGCGCGGTCGTCTCGGCGCGCGAGCATGCCGAAGCCGAACGACGCCGCTTGACCGCGCTGCCGCTGGAGCAGGCCGCGCAGGGCCTGCAGCGCGAGCATTACCGAGAGCGCCTGCGCACCCGGGTCGCGCAGGCCGAGGCGCAAGCCGCCCAACACCGCTCAGGCCCGCTGGCCCAGGCCTTGGCCGCCGAGAAGGCGGCCCGCGAGGCCTACACCGTGGCCCGCCAAGAGCGCGAGGCCCTGGCCAAGCTCAAGGCGCGCCAGGAAGCCGAGCAGCGCCGGGGGGCCGAGCGCCGGGCCGAAGACGCCGCGGGGGATTTGTCGCAGGCCGCGCGCGCCCTGCGCCGCCGCCCTGAATAGGGTGTGCTAAAGACTCCGCCATCATGACCACCGCGGCAGACGAGTTGGACCGACAGATGATCGAAGCGGCGTTCGTCTGCGATCTGATGCGCGTGCGTGAGTTGCTGGCCAAGGGCGCCGATCCGAACGTGCGCGACGATGACGGCCGCACGCCGCTGCATTCGGCCGTGCTGGGCGCCAGCGTGGGCCTGCTCGGTTTGCTCCTCGAATCCAAGGCCCAGGTGAACGTGCACGACGAGCAGGGCTTCACGCCGCTGCACTTCGCCGCCCAGGAGTATCTGCCCGAGATCGCGCGCATCCTGGTGGCCCGCGGTGCGGACGTGAACGCGCAGGATCAGGACGGCTCGTCCGTGTTGTGGCGGGCCGTGTTTTCGGCGCGTGGGCGCACGGAGATCATCCGTTTCCTGGTCGACAACGGCGCCAAGCCCGATCTGGCGAACCACGAAGGGGTCACGCCACGCCAGCTCGCGGACCGACTGGGACTGACCGTGTTCTCCGCCAACTGAGGCGCCGCGAAACGTGTGGCCCCCGGGCCACGGGGGCCGGCGGCGCGTTCCCGTCAGGTGACTCGCGCGCCCGCCTCACGTGGCGGATCGGGCCTCAGCGCACCGGGCGGAGATGGCACGTTTCCTGATCCTCAACTGCCCGGGATCGACGAGGTGCCATGGAGTATGGGCAGCAGGCGGAAATCTCGCCCCAGGCGCGCGACCCGCTGAAAGGGCTGCGCCCCGGAGAGCCCACCGCGGTGGTGCTCGGGGATCTGACCCTGGTGCGTCCGCTCGGCCAAGAGGCCATCGCCGTGGTGGTGGGCACCTCGGATCCGCGGGACGTCACCTTGCACTCGCGCTACGCCCGCGCGCATTGGCTGCTGCCGGCGCGCGATCCACACGACGGGGCGGCCCAGGTCGCGTCGCTGCGCCGATTGGGACAGGCCCTGGCTGCGCGCCTGGGCCGCAAGGTGCCTCTCTTCTATGGCACCGATGCTCAATTGGAGCTGCTGTACCGACATCGCCAGTTGCTGGGCGAAGTCTTTCTCTTTCTGCTCAACGACGAGCCGCTGGGCTGGGCCCTGCACGACAAAGCGCAGTTCTACCGACTGTGCGCGGCCACCGGGATCCGCGCGCCACGGGTGTTGCCCGAGGAGGACCTGGAATCGACGCTGGCCCAGTGGTCGGGACCGCTCCTGGTCAAGCCGAGGTGCAAGGCCGACTGGCGCCACCTGCGCCAGCACGGTCTCGGCGACCAGGGGAAGGCGCGCGCCTTCCCCGACGGGCGCGCCTTACTCGCCTGCGCCTCGCTGTTGGCCCTGCGCGATCAGCTGATCATCCAGGAGCTGGTCCCGGGGGACGTGGACGACTTGTACTCGTTCCACGGTTTTGCCGGCGGCCAAGGCGAATTGCTGGCCCACTTCTGCGGGCGCAAGCTGCACACGTTTCCGCGCTTCGGCGGCGAGAGCGCACTCATCGAGCTGGTCAAGGACGAGGGCCTGGCTCGCGCCGGCCGCGCCGTCGTGGACAGGCTGGGCATCAAGGGACCGTTCAAGATCGATTTCATCCGCGATCCGCGCGACGGCGCGCTGGTCACCCTGGAGGTCAACGCGCGCTACAACCTCTGGCATTACCTTGGCGCGGCCCACGGGGTGAACCTGCTGCGCATCGCTTACGACTACCTGACCGAAGGCCGCGTGCCGCCCGTGCCGCCCGACTACACGCCCCGTTGGCGGTGGCTGGATGGTTACCGAGATTTGCTGGCCTTTCGCGAGCACCGCCAGACATCCGGCGACGTGGGCTCGTGGCTCGCGCCCATCTTGGCCGCGCCCACGCTCTACGACACGTTCGCGTGGCGCGACCCCTGGCCCTACGTACGCTGGTTGGGCCAGGCCCTGGGCCGGCACCTGAGGCGCCCATGAGGTGGGGCATCATCGCCGACATACACGGCAACCTGCCTGCATTCGTGCGCGTGCTACGCGAGCTGCGCCGCCTGGGCGCCCAACGTGTGCTCTGCCTGGGCGACATCGTGGGCTACAACGCCGAGCCCAACCGCTGCGTGCGCCTGATCGAAGCCTTGGGCATCGAGTCCATCGCGGGCAATCACGATCTGATGGCCATCGGTCGGCTGGACTTCACCCGCTGCTCGCTCCGCCCCGCCTTCGCCCTGCGCCGCACGCGTCGAGCCCTCACCCGGGCGTCGCGCGAGTTCCTGGCTCGCCTGCCCACCTGCCGCACCTATCCCGGCGGGCTGGTGCTCGTGCACGGCAGCCCCGACGACATCAGCGAATACATGACCGGTGCCGCACACATTCGCCGCGCGGCCCGCGTGCTCCGCGCCCGCGAGCCCTCGGCGCGCATCTGTCTGTTCGGCCACACGCACGATCGCAAGCTGTGGCACATGGACGGTGATCGCCTGCGCGAGGGCGTGGTCACGGCCAGCCGCTCGCTCGACGAACGCGGTCTCCATTTCATCAACCCCGGCTCGGTGGATGCCTCGCGCAAGCCACTCAAGCAAGCCGAGTTCGCGCTGCTGGACCTGGAGGCCCGCGTGGTCCATTTCCATCGGCTGCCCTATGACCATGGCCTGGTGGAACGCGCGGCGCGGGCACGCGGCTACCGCATGGAACCCTGGCGCGAGGCCGCGGCGCGCGGGGTACGCTGGGTTCGCCGGTTGGCGGCGCGCACGGCGCGAACCCTGCAACCACCGTCCGTGTAGCAAGGGGGCGATCATGTTGCGAAGCCAGATCATCGCCGACAGTGCCGGCCTGCAGGCTCTGACCCCTGAATGGTCCGCGCTGGTGGCCCGCAGCTCGGCAGACGAGCCCGTGCTTTCGCCGGGCTGGCTGCTCACCTGGTGGCAGATCTACGGCGAGCCCGAGGGTCGCGAGCTACGCACGGTGGCCTTCCGCGACGGCTCACGCCTGGTCGGCTTGGCCCCGCTCTGCGTGCGGCGCTGCACGCGCCTGCCCTGGACGGGGCTGCGGCGCCTGGAACTGCTGGGCTCGGGTGAGCAGGGCGAGGACGGCGTGTGCTCCGAGTATCTGAGCATCATCGCCGAGCGCGGGGCCGAGGAGTCGGTCGTGAAGGCCTTCGCGTCCCTGCTGGGCGACGGGGCGCTCGCGCCTTGGGATCACCTGGTGCTCGAAGCCATGAACGGTGACGGCCTTCTGCCCTTGCTGCTTACAAACGAGCTGCGCCAGCGAGGGCTGCACGTCGAGGCAGAATTGGAGTGCGGCGCCGCGTACATCGTCCTGCCGCCCACCTGGGAAGCCTACTTGGCCTCTCTGCCGGGCTCGCATCGCTGCCTCATCAAGCGCTCACTGACCCACATGGATCGGTGGGCCAGCGGCGAGCTGCACCTGCATCGAGCCACGCGCCCCGCCGAAATGGACGAGGGTCGGCGCATCCTGGTCGAGCTGCACGGCCAGCGCTGGTCGGCGGCGGGTCGGCAGGGCGCCTTCGCCCATCGACGCTTCCTCGCCTTTCACGAGCGGGTCATGTCCTGGCTGCTGGAGAACAAGGCCCTCGATCTGAGCTGGCTCAGCGTGCGCGGCGAGCCCGTGGCCGCGTCGTACAGCGTGATTTGGAACAACAAGGTCTACTACTACCAAGGCGGGCGCTCGCTGGTCCCCCCCGGCCACATCCGCCCGGGTCTGGTCCTGCACGCGCACAACATCCGCGCGGCCATCGAGGCCGGGCGACGGGAATACGACCTGCTCGGCGGCCTGCCTCGCTACAAGACAGAGCTGGCGGCCATGGCTCGCCCGCTCGTCCGCCTGCGCGTGGTGCAACCCTCACTGCGCGAAAGTCTGACTCAATTCGCGGCCGTGCTTCGCCGGCAAATTCGCGCGGCGCGCGCGCAGTTTGGCGCACCGTCGTGAAAACCGATTTTTGACGAGAGCTCGGATTGGGGGCAGCCTGCTGACATGACTAAAGCCAATAAGCCTAAGAAGACCTCCGCCAAGACCCTGCGCAACGTCGTGGCCCCCAAGGTGACCCACCAGCCGGCCGCCCGCCAAATCACGGACGCCGAGGTGGCCGTGCGCGCTTACCAAATCTGGGAGCGCGAGGGACGCCCCGAGGGACGCCACGTGGAGCACTGGCAGGCCGCTCAAGCCGAACTGCGGTCGTAGTCCGATTCGCGCGGGGCGTGCGCCCACCTTCAGGGTAGGCGCCGTTCCTGCCCCCGTCGCCGCCGTGGCGGGCCAGCCCCGGCTGCAGACGGTAGACTAGGGGAGGATGGCGGGTCGGGTCCTGGTGGTCGACGACGATCCCACGATGGCGGAAACCCTGGCCATGGGGCTGCCGGGCTGGGGCTTCGAGACGACCGCCCGCACCTCGGCTCCGCAGGCCCTGGATCTGCTGGCGGGCGAGGACTACGACGTGGTGGTCACGGACCTCAGCATGGGGGGCATGAACGGCATCGAGCTGTGCGAGCGCATCGCCGCCAATCGGCCGGACATTCCCGTGGTCGTGATGACGGCCTATGGGAGCCTGGAGACCGCCGTCGCCGCCATTCGCGCCGGCGCCTACGACTTCGTGACCAAGCCCTTCGAGCTGGGCGCCATGGCCCTCACTCTGGAGCGCGCGGTTCGCCATCGCGGCCTGCAGGCCGAGGTTAAACGCCTGCGGCTGCGCGTGGCAACGCAGGAGCCCGGCGAATTGCTGGGCGACAGCCCGGGCATGCGCAAGGTGCGCGATGTGATCGTGCGCGTCGCCGATTCGGACGCCTCCGTGCTGGTGACCGGCGAGAGCGGCACGGGCAAGGAGCTGGTCGCGCGCGCCCTGCATCGTCACTGTCGGCGCGGCGGTGCGCCCTTCATGGCCATCAACTGCGCCGCCCTACCCGAGACCCTGCTGGTGAGCGAGCTCTTCGGGCAGGTGCGCGGCGCGTTCACGGACGCGCGCACGGCCCACACCGGGCTGTTCCTGCAGGCCAACGGCGGCACGCTCTTCCTCGACGAGATTGGCGACATGCCGCCCGGCTTGCAGGCCAAGCTGTTGCGCGCCCTGCAGGAACGCCGCGTGCGTCCAGTGGGCGGCGAGAGCGAGTTGCACTTCGACGTGCGTCTGGTGACCGCCACCAACCGCAACCTGGAACTGGCCATTGAGGAGGGGCGCTTTCGCAAGGACCTTTATTTCCGCATCAACGTCATCAACCTGGACCTGCCCTCACTGCGCACGCGCGGCAACGACATCCTGCTGCTCGCCCAGCATTTCCTGGCGCGCTCGGCCCGTCAGGCGCACAAGAGCATTCGCGGGCTGTCGTCCGCCGCGGCCGAGCGCTTGCTGGGCTACACCTGGCCGGGCAACGTACGCGAATTGCAGAACGCGATGGAGCGCGCCGTGGCCTTCGCGCGCTTCGAGGAGGTCACAGTTGAGGATCTGCCCGAGAAGCTCCGCACCTACCAGCGCGGCCACATTCTCGTCGAGGGCACCGATCCCGCCGAGTTGGTTCCGCTCGAGGAGGTCGAGCGGCGCTACATCCTACGCGTGCTCGACGCCATGAGCGGCAGCCGCACGCGCGCCGCCCAGGTCCTCGGACTGGATCGCAAGACCCTGTATCGCAAGCTGGAAGCCTACGGCCATCCCAGCGACGATCACCGCCGCGGCCCCAGCTAACTGGTGCGGCTCTCGCCGGGGAGAAGCGAGCGCGCCAGGTTGAGCAGATCGTCGGGGTGGAAGGGCTTGGGCAGCAGCGTGGCCGAGCCCAGTCGCTCGACCTGCGCGCGCAGGTGATCGTCCCCGAATGCCGTGACAACGATGATGGGCATCGTCAACCCCGCGTTGCGCGCGGCCAGAGAAACCTGAAATCCCGTCATCCACGGCATGCGCACGTCCGTGATGAGCAGATCGATGGGCCGATTGTCCGTCAACAGCATGATCAAGTCGCCGCCGCTCGCCGCCTCCGCAACCTCCGCGCCCAGGCTTTCAATCAGCTCGCGCAGTGCTGCTCGCATGTCGTCGTTGTCCTCCGCGATCACGACGCGGCGGCTCCTCGCTTCTTTCATGAAACTGACCTCCTCCGGGCACGGCGTGCAGCCCACATGCCAGGGTCCGCGGCACGAACACGAACCAACCAGGGGATTTACGAGGCGTTTCGCCTCGGCGGGGCAATTCGGGACCCAACCCCGGTCGCCGGCGCTCGCCCTGCGCGACTCCAGCGAACCACATGGCATTATGGCCGCCGATCATGGGTAAGAAACGCAAATTTCGAGAGCCCGCCGAGGCGATCGCGCCCGAGGCTGCACCGCCCGCCGCGCGCCGTTGGCTGTGGCCGCTGCTCAGCTTCGTGGTGCTCCTGGCCCTGTATTTGGCCACGCTGGCGCCCGACGTCGTGGGCGGCGATAGCGGCGAGCTCATCTCCGCGTCGGCCAATGGCGGCGTTCCCCATCCGCCCGGTTATCCCCTGTACGCCCTCCTGGCGCGCTTCCTGTCACATCTGCCGCTCGGCCATTCCGTCGCTTGGCGGGTCAATCTGCTCTCGGCACTCTCCACCGCGGGCGCGGCCGCCTTCATCTGCGCCACCGTGCAGGCCTGGACCTTGAGCAGCGTGGCGGGCCTGGCCGCGGCGGCGCTGTTCGGCACCGATTCTCTGGTCTGGCACCACGCCACCGCCGCCGAGGTCTTCGGCCTCAACGCCTTCTTCGTGTCGCTGTCCTTCTTCCTGTGGCTGCGGGTCGAGCGATCGCCGTCGCGGCTACGTGTCTACCTGCTGTGTCTGGCCAGCGGCTTGGCCATGGGCAATCACCACACCTTCGTTTTCGTGGGGCTTCCGCTCGTGCTGCGCTCGTTGTGGGTGGCGCGCCGGCCTCTGGGCGTGGCGGGCAGCGTGAACGCCGTCCTCTGCGGCTTGCTCGGTCTTGTGCCCTATGCCTACCTGGTGGCCGCATCTGGCTCGACGGCCATCGTGTCGTGGGGCGACCAGACCTCGCTCATGGGGCTGCTGAATCACGTCCTGCGCCGCGATTACGGCACCTTCAGCCTGGGGCAGGCCAATGACAAGGGCGACACCTTCCTCAAGTCGGGCACTTTTGGGCCCACGCTGTGGCACATGCTGGGCGGCAGCTTCCGTCGCCTGCTCGTCGTGGGCCCGCTGCTGGCCTTGATGGGTTTCGTGCTGGGACGGCGGCGTCCTACGGAGCGTGCCTGGCGCTGGGTCCTGGGCGGCACCCTGCTCGGCTACGCCCTGGTGTTCTCCGCCATGTCGAATCTGTCCTCGGCCAAGCCGCTCTATCTGTCGGTCCTGTCGCGCTTCTTCATCGAGCTGGACGTGCTCATGGCGATGGCCGCGGGCGTGGGCTTTGCCACCCTGGTGGGGCTGATGCGGCCCCAGCACCAGGCGCGGCGATGTGTTCCGGCGCTGGTGGCAACGGCCCTCCTGGCCGGCGGAATCGCTACCAGCTTCGCCCACGCCAACCAGCGCGGCAACACGGTGTTTCGCGATTTCGTCAGCGCCGCCTTGGCGTCGCTGCCCGCCAATTCGATCCTGGTGACCATGGGTGATCACCTCAGCGGCGCGGTGATGTACTTCCACGAGATCGAGAAGCTGCGCCCGGACGTGATCCATCTGGATCGCGAGCTGCTCGGCTCGGCTTGGTACTGCAAACGCAAGCAGCGCCAGCACCCGGACCTGTCGCTGCCGGCGGGCGTGTACTCGGCGGCCGCCGGCGGCTGGAAGATCCAGCAGCTCATCGACGCCAATCCCCGGCGCACGATGGCGATCCTGGATCGCCTGGAGGAGTGGGATCAGAGCTGGAATAAAGCCTCGCTGCTCGTGACCATCGGGCCGGTCCACTATCTGGTTCCTCCTGATCGCTACCCCCGCTACACGGAATGGGCCCAGCGCGACGAGGAGGCGCAGGCGCGCTTCAGCCCGGTGCTCGCCTTGCGCTATCCGGACGGCACCTGGGAGCGCCAGCTCGGCGAGATGGTCCTCAACACGCAAGCGGGGCGGGCCAAGCTGGCACTTCTGTACGGCAACCAGCCCCATGCCGGACCCGCGCCGGCCCAAACCGCGCGCCGGCTCCTCGAGGAGGTCCTGCGCCTAGCCGGCGGCTCAGCCGAATTGGGCATCCCCGGTGAACCCGGGCTGCCCAAGACCTTCGTCGCGGCCGTGGCGTTCAAGCAGCTGGGCATCGCCTATCAGCAGCTCTCCGGCGTCGACGGCAAGTACGCCGCCCTGACAGGTAAGGCGTTTCAGGAGTTCGTCAGGCGCAGTGCCCCCGACGATCCCGACCTGGAGAGGGCCCGCGCGTATTTGCTGAGTAACCACCTGCCGATCCCTGAATCGAAACGGTAGTTCGCGTCTCGCGCCAAGCGGCCAAGGGCGCGGCACACACCGGCCCCTCGTGGGCAGATTCACAGGAGGAACTCATGGCGACCGTCACTCTCAAAGGCACACCCATCCAGACCAACGGCAGCCTGCCGGCGGTGGGGCACAAGGCGCCCGATTTCAAGTTGGTCACGGGCGAGTTGGCCGACGTGTCGCTGTCCGCCTTCGCCGGCAAGCGCAAGATCCTCAACATCGTGCCCAGCTTGGACACCGACGTGTGCGCCACGTCCACGCGCAGGTTCAACGAGGCGGGCGGCAAGCTGAACAACACGGTGGTGCTCGTGATCTCCGCTGACCTGCCCTTCGCCTCCTCGCGCTTCTGCGTGGCCGAGGGACTGAAGAACGTGACCACGCTGTCCCTAATGCGGTCCCACGATTTTGCTCGCGATTACGGGGTGCTCATCACCACGGGGCCGCTGGCCGGCCTGTGCTCCCGCGCGGTGGTCGTGCTCGACGAGAACGACAAGGTGCTCTACACGGAGCTGGTCCCGGAGATCACGCAGGAACCCGACTACGCCCGGGCCCTGGCCGCCGCCCGCTGAGAGCGCCCTCAGCGACGCTTCTCGTAGGTCCCGACGAGCTCGGCGCTCTCCAGGACGTGTCCCTTCATGGCGGAGAGCAACTGCTCACGCGAGGGCATGTGCAGGTCGGGCAAGAGCGCATCCAGGGCGTAGAGCCTGTGAATGTACCTATGCCGTCCCACCGGCGGCATAGGCCCGCCATACCCGCGGCGGTTCCAGCTGTTCTTGCCGGGCAGCACGGCAGGAGGAAGCGACTCTTCCTTCACCGCGCCGGGCAGGCCGTCCATGCCGGGCGACAGGTTGTAGAGAATCCAGTGGGTCCAGATCATGCGTGGCGCGGCCGGGTCAGGCGCGTCCGGATCCTCGACGATGAGCGCCAGACTCTGGGCTTTGGGCGGCACACCCGACCAGGCCAGCGGCGGCGAAGCGTTGGAGCCCTCGCCCGTGTGCACGACCGGAATCTCCTGTCCCGCGCGAAACGCCGTGGAGAACAGCTTCATGGCCCCCCCCCTGTGCAGTTTCTCTATTTCTGGTGTACCAGATGACTCGGAGGGCGCCCGCAACGCAATACAGCAGGAGCCGACACTTGACCCTACTGGATAGGGCACCATATTTTACCGACACTCGCGTCACGAGCGAGAGCGCCGTACCGCGCTTCCGAATTGGTGGTACGTTACAAGGAGAAGAAGCGACCGATGAAAAAGTCCGACCTCGTAGACTTGGTGGCCCAGCGGCAGAATCTGCCGCGGTCCCAGGTGGAAGCAACAATCGATTCCCTGCTCGACGCCGTGGCAGAGGGCCTGGCAAAGGGCGAAAGGGTAGACTTCCGCGGGTTCGGTGCTTTCGCGGTTCGCGAATCTGCAGCGCGCAGCGGACGTAACCCGCGCACCGGAGAAACCATTCAGATTGCGGCTCGCCGTACGCCGACGTTCAAGGTCGGCAAGGAGCTGCGTGACCGAGTGAACGTCGCCGGGCCAGCAGCCTAGCGCGCACGGAGACCAAGAGGATCGCCGCTCAATGGGAACGCGCCTTTTCGTAGGCAATCTTTCGTACAACGTCACTGAGCTTGAGCTCAAGGAGACCTTCACCGGCGAAGGGATCGAGGTGCGCAGTGTCCGCCTTGCGTTCGATCGCGAGAGCGGAAGGCCTCGCGGGTTCGCCTTCGTTGAGACCGCGACCGACGAGGGCGCGAAGGCCTCCATCGAGAAACTGGCCGGCCGCATGGTGCAGGGTCGGCCCCTGATCGTCGAAGAGGCGCAGGCGCGGCCCGCCCCGGGCGCTCCTCGGCCGGGTGGCGGCGCCGGTGGCCCGCCCCGTTTTGGTGCGGCACGCCCGGCTGGCGCGAGTGCTCCGGGTGGCTTCGGGGGAACACCGCGTTTCGGCGGCCCGCCCGCGGCGGGGGGTGGTCCGGCCCGCAACTTCGGTCCGCCGCGGCCCCCTTCATCGGGGCCCGATCGCAAGCCCGATGCTCGCCGCGAGCGCCCCGAGAAGAAGCGCTCCTCACGTCCCAAGCCTGAGGAGCGCGAACGCGGCAATTGGCGCTGGAAGGGCGTCATCGACGAGGATTGACCGGTCCCGATCCGCTTTCGCTGGACGAGGACGCCCTTGTCACCGACGCGGCGGAGCCCGAACCGACTCCGCCGCGTGAGATTATCCCGTTGCGCCTGGTCGTGCCGTCCGAGTGCGACGGCTGGCGCCTGGATCACTTCCTCAAGCACCGCATTCGTCGGCTTTCGCGCACCAAGATCCGCACGGTAATCGAGGAGCAGGTGCGCTTCCCCGACGGGCGCAGACCGCGACCCGCGGCGAGCGTGCGGGCAGGCGAGCTCATCGTGGTGGATCGCCCCGCCCCCATCGAACCCGAGGTTCCACGTCATTTCGGCGTGCTGGCCGAGGATGATTGCTTCCTGGCCTTGGACAAGCCCGCGGGCCTGCCCATGCACACCACGGCCAAGTTCTGGAAAAACACGCTGGTGGCGCTGCTGCGTGAGGTCTACCCCGCGGAGCCCTTGCAGATCTGCCATCGCCTGGACCGAGAGACCTCGGGCGTGTTGTTGGTGGCGCGCTCGTCGGAGCACGCCTCGTACCTTAAACGCGCCTTCGCACGGCGAGACGTGTCCAAGGCCTATATGGCCCTCGTGCATGGCATCCCCGAGCCGCGCGAGGGAATCATCGATCGTCCCATGCGCCTTCTGGACACCAAGACGCGCATCATGATGGGCGTGGAACCCGATGGCCTGCCCGCGGTCACCCGCTATCGCGTCCTGCGCACCTTCGCCCGTCACGCCCTGGTGGAGGCGTCGCCCGAGACGGGCCGCCAGCACCAGATCCGAGTGCACCTGGCCTCCATCGGTCACCCCATCGTGGGCGACAAGCTGTACCGGGCCAGCGAGCAGGCCTTCATGCGGTACTGCGACACGGGCCTGACGGACGAGTTGCTAGAGCTGTTCGACGGCCTGCCCCGCCACGCTCTGCACGCCGCGCGTTTGACGTTCCCCCACCCGCGCACGCATGAGCCCATCACCGTCCACAGTCCCTTGCCCGCCGATCTGATCGAATACATGGAAGGCCTGTGATGACCGTGCTGGTGGGCATAGCGGGCGGCAGCGGCAGCGGCAAGAGCACGTTGGCCGATAACATCGCGCGCGCCCTGCCGGGCCGGGTGTTGGTCATCGCCCACGACGCCTATTACCTGGACCGCGGTGATCTGCCGCCGGACGAGCGCGAGCGGATCAACTTCGATGAGCCCGCAGCGCTGGACAATGACGCGTTGGCCGCCGATCTGCTCGCGCTCAAGAGCGGCCGCCCGGTGCAGCGGCCCGAATATGACTTCGCGACGCACACGCGCGCCAAGCAACCGCATCGCCTGGAGCCGTGTCCCGTCGTCGTCGCCGAGGGCGCGTTGCTCCTGGCCATTCCCGAGCTGTGCGGCCTTTTCGACCTGCGCATCTTCGTGGACACCCCCGGTGACATCCGTTTGCTCCGCCGCATCCAGCGGGATGTTCTCGAGCGTGGTCGCAGTCTCCAGTCCATCCAGGACCAGTACCTGCGGAGTGTGCGCCCCATGCACGAACGCTACGTGGCGCCGAGCCAGGCCCGTGCCCACATCGTCGTTCCCGAGGGCGGCCAGAATCAGGAGTGCATCCAGGACATCGTGGCACGCCTGACCCGGCTCCTGCGCGGCTGACGCGCCTACTCGATGCCCGCCAAGGGGCCGCCCGCGGCGAAGAGGGCGTCCACGCGCGCGCTGACCGCGGGGTTCTCGCACAAGGGCGGGGCGTGGTGGGCCTTGCGGCGGGCATCGATGACCAGCGAGCCCGCGCACCCCCAGTGCTTGTGCACCGTGCTCGCATCGACGCCGCCCACGTCGGTGGCCGGGTTGGAACGCGAGAAGACCACCCACAGCAGATTGCTCAGCGAGCGGGCACACATCTCGCTGTCGTCGACCAGGGCCACCAGCGGAAAGGCGCACAGCGGGTCGGCGGCCGAGAAGAACGCGCAGAACGCAGCCAGATCGGCCTCGCCATCCGCGCGTGCCGAGGCGTCGGGGGCGGTCAACGCCAGCACACCCGGCAGGCACACGCGCGGGTCGGAGAACCCGGCCGGCAGACGTAGATCGGGTGGGGGGCGCTTGGGCAACGCGCGACGGGGCCGCCCGACCGCGGCCACCACCAGCTTGGATCCTTGGTGGAGGGCCGTGCCCGTGTAGTCCAGCGTGTCGATGGTGGTGCGGGTCTGGAAATGCAAGTCGCGCTGCCAGTCCACGCGCGCCAACACGTGCTGCAGAAACGCCCCCACGTCGTGCACATCCAGCCTGGGATCGTCATCCGCGGCGGCGATGAAGAGGTATTTGGCCAGCGACAACTGGCCCTGGCCCAGGATGGCATTGGCCTGGGTCAGCAGCTCCCGCGGCTCCTGGCGTTCCTCGAACGGGACGTAGCGCTCGCTGCCCATGGCCAGCAGCAACGGATGCACGCCGGCCGCATCCACGGCATGAACCGCGTGCACGCCAGGCAAGACGGTGGGAATGAGCGGCCCGGTCAGCTCGTGGATGAGCTGGCCGAAGATGGTGTCCTCTTGCGGGGGCCGGCCCACAACGGTGAACGGCCAGATGGCATCGGAACGGTGGTAGATGCGGCGCACGCGCAGCACCGGAAAGGTATGCGCCAGGCTGTAGTACCCCAGGTGATCGCCGAACGGTCCCTCGGGTTTGCGCAGGTGGGTGTCCACCTCGCCCACCAAGCAGAAGTCGGCGTCCGCGTGCACGGGCAACGGCCAGTCCTTGCGCTTGGCCATGCGCACGCGCCGACCGCCCAGCGCGCCCGCGAAGGCCAACTCGGGCATGCCTTCGGGCAGGGGCATGACGGCGGCCAGGGTCATGCTGGGCGGGCCACCCACGAAGACGTTGACCGCCAGAGGCTCGTCGCGTGCGATGGCAGCCGCGTGATGCACGCCGATGCCGCGGTGGATTTGGTAGTGCAGGCCCACCTCGCGATCGGGCTCGTATTCGCCACCCGAGAGTTGGATGCGGTACATGCCGAGGTTGGAGTGCGCAACCCCCGGGCGCCGCGGGTCCTCGCTGTACACCTGGGGCAACGTGACGAACGCGCCGCCGTCGTCGGGCCAGGACTTGAGCTGCGGCAGCTCGCCGACCGTCGCCTCATGGGCGAACACGGGGCCGCCGGCCACCCTGCGCGGTCGCGTACGCATGAGCGTGAAGGGCACGCCCGCGTAGCGCAGGGGGCTTCTCCAGACGACCGACGGGTCGACCTTCAATTCGATCAGCCGCCGCACCCCCTCCAGCGAATGGCGAAACAGGAAACGCGCCCGCTCGATGGTGCCGAAGAGGTTGCTCGCCATGGGGAAGCGACAATTCTTGACGCGGCTGAAGTAGAGCGCCGGGCCGGCCGCGCGAAACACGCGGCGCTGGACCTCGGCCGCCTCCAGGTGGGCGTCGATGGGAACATCGATGCGGCGGAGCTGACCCGTGCGCTCCAGATCGCCGATGCAGTCGCGTAGCGAGGCGTAGGTCATGTCCTAGTGAAGCCTTCAAGGCGTGGGGGCGTGACCACCCGGAGTCGTGTCGCGCCCGCGCCCGTATGCCTCACCGGCCCCCGCAACCGCCGCGGCTGCAGCACGAATCGCAGGGGCTGGGCGCCCGCTCGGGCTGGCCATGGCCCACGGCCACGACGGACAGCACCCGCTCCACGTCCTCGGACTTGCAGGCGGGACAGGCGGGCTTGGCGTCTCCGAAGATCAGCTCTTCGAATGGGCGCGAACACTTACGGCAGACGTACTCATAAAGCGGCACGTGTCTCTCCTTGGTTGGCGTCAGCGTAGCACGCGGTCGAGTCACAGGATGGGCAACCCCCGAAGGCGCGCTGGCAGCCCGTGATGAAAGTCGGACCGAGCCGTTCGGAGTGGGTTCGGCCCGGAGGCAAGGAGACGCGAAGCGCGGAATACTGGAGGTATTCAAGCGAGCGACGACGCCGCAGCCGGGCCAGAACCCGCCCGAACGGCGACGGGAGAATTTCACCACGGGCTGCTAGCCTCAGTCGGTCTTGTTGACCAGCGATCTGACCCGCACGACCTACCGCCTCGAACTGTGGCGCTCGGCGGCGAGTGGAGTCCTGGAGACGGCGGGTAACACGTTCCTGCTGCTTATTGCTGTCCGCTTCTATCAGGCGGGGGCCACGGCCAAGGCCCTCATCGCGGCGGGCAGCAGCGTGGGCTATCTGGCCACGCCGCTCGTGGTGGGCGCCGTGGCGCGTCTGGGATGGCCGTCCTCGCTGGCGGCGGCGCGCCTCTTCTCGTTGGGCGCCATCGCCTGCGCGGTGATGTTCGCCTTGCCCTTTTTGCCCGTCTACGTGGCGGGCAGCGTGGTGGCCATGTCGATGTGGACCGCGGCGGTGCCGCTGCTCACGCGGTTTCACCAAGACAACTACCCCGATCCGCAACGCGGGCTGCTCTACGCGCGCACCTTCATGGTGCGCATCGTGGCGTCCACACTCTTCGCCTGGGGCGCGGGGAGCTTCCTCACCGAACATCTGGGGCACTTCCGCATCCTGCTGCTGGGCTTCGCGGCGGCGTTCCTGATGGGCCGCTCGGCCCTGCTGCGCATCCCCTCGCGGCCCCTGGGCAGCGACGGGCGCCGCCATCCGCTGCATGCCATGCGCTTCCTGCGCGACGACCGCTTGTTCCGCCGCACCCTGACTGCGTGGATGCTCATGGGCTTCGCCAATCTGATGATGCTGCCCATGCGCGTGGAGTATTTGGCCAACCCGCACTACGGCCTGGCCAAGCGGGCGGTCGACGTGGCCCTGCTGACGCTGGTGATTCCCAACCTGACGCGCCTGTGCATGACGCCGGTGTGGGGCTACTTGTTCGACCGCATGAACTTCTTTGGCCTGCGCGTGGCCATCAACTTGGGATTTGCAATCGGCATCATCAGCTTCTTCACCAGCGACTCCATGCCGGGGCTGGTGCTGGCGGCCCTGGTCTACGGCATCGCGGGGGCGGGCGGCGACGTGGCCTGGGGCCTGTGGGTGACCAAGTTCGCTCCGCCCGAGCGGGTGGCTGACTACATGAGCGTGCACACGTTCTTCAGCGGTGCGCGCGGCGTGCTCGCCCCCTACGTGGCCTTCCAGGCCGCGCGCATCCTCACCTTGCCCCACCTCGGCTTGGCGTCGCTGGGGCTCATCGCCCTGTCCGCGGCGCTGCTCATCCCCGAGATCGACTGGCTCCGCCGCAAGCGCGCCCGCGCCTGAGTCGTCAGAGCAGAGCCTCGTCGCACTCGGTGCGCACGATGTCGTCCAGGGTCTCCCGGCGCGCGATCAAGGTGGCCTTGCCTGCGTCCCACATGACCTGGGGCACGCGCCCGGTGGACACGTAGTTGGAGCTCATGGCCGCGCCGTAGGCACCCGCGTCGTGCAGGCAGAGCAGGTCTCCCGGCTCGGGCCGCGGCAACGGGCGGGGCTCCAGCAGCTCGTGCTCATCGCGCGTGAAGACGTCGCCGCTCTCGCACAGGGGACCGGCCACGACCAGCGGCTCGGGGGCCCGATTGGCACCCACGCCCAGCACGGAGATGTGGTGATAGGCGCCGTACATGGCCGGGCGAACCAGATCACAGAAGCCCGCGTCCACCATGACGAAGCGATGGCCCGGGCCCTTCGGGTTGGTGCGCGTGCTCTTCACGTCGTGCACCCGGCTGACCAGCACGGCCATACCCGCCACCGCGTAACGCCCGGGCTCGATCTCCACGCGGATGGGGCGCCCAGCGGTACGCGCAAGGCGGCTGACCGCATCCTCGAGCACGGGCCGGAACCAAGCCAGATCGTAGGCGGGCTGGCCGGGCCGGTAGGGGTGGGGGATGCCGCCGCCGAAGTTCACCGCCTGCACATCCGGGAAGTCGGGCAGCACGGCCTCGAAGAAGTCCACCAGCTTGCGCATGTTCTCGTCGAACTCGCGCGGCTTGGGGCCCGTACCGATGTGGGCGTGCAGGCCCACGATGGGCAGCCCGGCATCTTGGGCCGCGTGGCGCAGGTCGCGCAGATCCTCGTGCCAGATGCCGTGCTTGGACGACGGGCCACCCGTGTCGCAGGCCTGCACGTGGCCGTGGCCAAAGCCCGGGTTGGCGCGCACTACAATAGGGCCACTGTAGCCGCGCTCGCGCAGCTGGCGAATCATGCCCGGCGACCCCAGGTTGGGCAGCACGCCGTGCTCGGTGACCATCTGCAGGGCGCTGTCGCGGAACACGTCCGCGGTCAGCATGACGACCGGCGGTTGGTTCCCCAGGGGGAAGCCGGCCCGCGCCGCGCGCGCCACCTCATTGCCACTGACTGCGTCCACCCACAGTCCCGCCTCGCGCACCATCTGCAACACCTTGGCCGAGGAATTCGCCTTCATGGCGTAGCGGGCCACGAGCCGGGGCCCATCCACCAGGGCAGCGACTCGCCGCAGGTTGTCCCGCAGGATTTGCGCGTCGTAGAGGTAGAAAGGGGTGCCGATGCGCTCGGCGATCTGCGAGAGGGGGTAGCGAGACAGGTCCATGGCCGGCTGATATTAGTCGAAAAGACTCATGGCGCAGCCGCGGGCAGAACGGTCGCCGTCACCGCCCAGGCGGCGGGCTTTGTCAACGGCAGATCGCGCCCTCTGGCCGGGTTTGGGGCAAACCGAGCGACGCATTGATTCCGCCGCGCACGTTTCCTAGAATGGCCATCGAGGCGCCGCAGTGGCAGGCAGCCCGTTCATGAGGGACTAACTTGGCTGAGCATTTTCGTCGCACCGATCCTCGCTATGCTCGACGACTTGAGGTGGAGCTCCAGGCGGGCGACAGCCGGCAGCAGGCGGTCACCCGCAACATCTCTCTGGGCGGCATCTTCGTGGAAGTCGAAAAGCCGTACCCGCTGCAGACGCGCCTGGAGATCCGTTTCCGCATCCCGACGCAGCCCGAGCCCATCGAGGTGGGGGGCGAGGTGCGTTGGATCGAGCCGGCCAGCGATGGCCAGCTGAGCGGCATGGGCATTCGCTTCCAGGGCCTGCGCGCGCGCGAGGTGTGGGCCCTGAATCGCTTCTTCCAGGGCTAAACCCTCAGCGCAGGGCCGGGGGCAGCAGGGGCGAGGGCGTCCCGCTATAGGTCACCCATAGTTGGTGCGCGGCGCGGGTCATGGCCACGTGGAGCAGGCGGCGCGCGTGCTCGTCATCTGGATAGGCGCTGGCCGTGGCCTCAAGCAAGACCACCACGTCGAATTCCAGGCCCTTGGTCTGGCGCACGTCCGTGACATCGATGCCCGCGCGGAAGGAGAAGTCCTGGCGGGAGACCAGCCGCAGGTTGGGGACCTCGGCCGCGACCAAGGCCTCGTGGTACATGGCGGCCTGCTCGGCGTGGCGGGCGATGAGAGCGACCGAGACGAGCGGCTCCTCGTGCACCAGATCCTTGAGCACGCGGGCGAGGAACTCGGTGGCTTCGCCGGGTGACGAAAAGCCGAAACTCTCGACGGGAGAGCCGCGCCGGGGCGCCACGGGTCGCGCATCGCCGCGCAGCGGTCCCAAGACGTGCAGCGCGCTCTCGATGATTTCGCGGGTCGAGCGGTAGCTCACGCGCAGAGGCTCCACGCGGTCGTGGTTGATGCCCAGCTCGTCCAGCATCTCGCTCCAGTTCACGAAGCCGTGTTCCGGCGCGATGGACTGGTTGGTGTCGCCGGCCAGGGTGATGGATCGCTGGGCCGTCGTGGTTTCGAGCAGCACGGCCAGTTCGAGCGGGGCGAAATCCTGCACCTCGTCCACCATCAGGTGGTCGTTGGCCTGGGGACGGCGGGGCCCCTGCAGAGGTCCACGCTGCAACTGGTGAAGGCGCAGGAGCAGCGGATCGTCCTCGGCGTCGAGCGCCCAGACCTCTTCCTCCTCCTCGGACCCGGCGCCCGTGCGCAGCCGCTCGCGGGCCACGCACCATCTGTGAATGCTGTCTAGCTGGGCCTCGCTGAACAGCCCGGGTGCGTGCCGCGCGAATCCCGCGCCCAGGGCTTGCCGATCGGTGAGCAGGGCCGCCCATTCGCCAACCACGTCCCGGCTGCGGCGGCGCAAGCGCGCGCCGACGGCCTCGATGGCGGTGCGCGCGGAGGCGGGCAGGCTCGTCTCCTTCAGCCAACGCGCCAGAACCGTGACCCGCGCGTCCACCGGGCCCGTCGCCCCGTCCCACACGGCCAGCACCGTCTCGGCCTCGGGACGCCCGGCCAGCCCCGCGACCAACTCGGCCCGGCACCAGGCGGCCAGCTCCGCCTGGCGATCGACGATGATGCGCAGCATGGCGGCGTGGGACTTGGCGCGCATGACCAAGGCCGGGGTGGCCGCCTCGCCCGTGCTTTGTAGCTGGGGAAACGTGGCGCGCCGGACCGACTCAGCCCACGCCTCGAAGGTCTGCACCGGAACCCCCGGCACCTCCAGCGCGGGCAACACGCGCGACACGTAGGTGGCCAGGGCGCGCTGGTAGACGATGACCAACATGCGCTCGGGCCGGAAGGCTCGCGGATGGGCGAAGGCCAGATAGGCGATGCGGTGCAACCCGATGGTGGTCTTGCCGCTGCCCGCCGAGCCCTGCACCACGATGAGCCCCGAGCTGGGCCGACTGATGAGCTCGAATTGGCGCGGATCGATGAGGGCCGCGATGGCCGGCAGGAACCGGTCCGAGCGGCGCGTGCCGTCGCCCTCGAAGCCCAGGCGGGCATGACGAGGATCGCTCCGCGGCACCGTGTCGTTGGCGGCCGGGCGAGCGGCCTCCAGCTCGGTTACGCTGCCGTCGCGCTTGACCGACAGGCGACTGTGTCGCGTCTCGACAGAGCGCCAGGTGCCGTCCTCGCGGTCCAGGGCCCAGGTGCCCTGATGGCAGTTCACGCGGCGCAATTCGGCGTCGGTGATGGTGACCGTTCGGCGCGCCAGGACCTCGCCCTCCACCGTGCGATCGCCCAGCCGCTCCTCGTAATAGTCACCCTCGTCGTAGCGGTAGAAGAGGCGCGACACGGGCGCATTCCGCCAGTCCACGATCTGCACGCCCCCGCCCGGCTCCACGAAGCCCCGCTGGCCGATGAGCACGTCACGCCGCCGCTCGCCCTCGAGCAGGCGCAGGTGACCGAAGTACGGCGAGGCGCGATCGACCGGCGGGCTGTCCCCCTTGCCACGCTGCTTGGAAAGGGCCTCCACCCGGTGCATCTGTTCGAGCAACGGTCCTTGGTCCTCGGGCTTGGCTTCGGCCAAGGCGTCGCGCAGCTCGATGAGCGTGCCCGCATCGTCGACGGGCGTACGCGTGCGCACCCGGGTGGCGTCCAGCTTGGCCGAGACGACGCGCAGGAGCGACAACTCCTCCGCCACGATGGCGGGGACTTCGGGCTCGCCGACGGGAGCGCTGGCGTTGGATGGCTCAGCTTGCTTGTTCACGATGAAGCCGGACAGTGTAACAACGCCGTCCGCATGGCGCCACGTGACCCGAGCTTCAGACGGCAGGAAAGCGCAGGGTGAATGTCGCGCCCTCGCCCGGCTCGCTGGTCGCCTCGACCGTGCCCTTGTGATCCTCCACGATGCGCGCCGTGATGGCGAGGCCCAAGCCCGAGCCGCCTGCCTTGCGCGAGAAGAACGGCTCGAAGATGTGGTCCAGGTCTTCCTTGGGAATGCCCATGCCCGTGTCGGCCACCGCGAGCACCGCTTCCAAGGTCCCGCCCGTCAGCTCCTCGCGCCCGACCCTGATGCGGATGGTTCCGCCCTCCGGCATGGCGTCGACCGCGTTGCGCAGCAGGTTCCACAGGACCTGGCGCAGCTGCCCCGAGGCGCCGTCGATGATCACGCCCGGCTCACTGTGCAACTCCACCCGGACCTCGTGCGCCCGCCGCTCCTGCTCGAAGACCTTGACGATCTCGGCCACCATCTCGCCCACGTCCAGGTGCTGTCGCTCCTCGGTGCGCGGACGCGCGTAGTCGAGCAGGTTGGCGATGAGACCGTTAACGCGATCCACTTCGCGCACGGCTATGTCGACCAGCTGGCGCGTCTCCGCGTCGGCGCCAGGCAGGCTGCGCAGCACCTCGACCGAACCCGAAATGCTGGCCAGGGGATTGCGGATCTCGTGTGCGATGTTGGCGGCGAGGCGCCCGATGCTGGCCAGGCGGGCCGAGCGCTCCACGGCCTGCTCCATGCGGCGCAGATCGGTTAGGTCCTGGAAGTGGATGACCCGACCCACGATCTGCCCCGTGTGATCGGACAGGGGAGTGGCCGAGAGGCCCAGGCGACGCTGGCTGCCGTCCGGTCGCACCGCATCGACCTCGTGGCGGCTGACCTTGCCCACCAGCCCCACACCGGCCAGCAACACGCCCATGCCGGGGATGCGCTCCTCGAGGGGTTGGCCCACGGGTGCGGGCCCGGTGATGCCCAGGATCTCGCAAGCCGCGCCGTTCATGGACGTGATGGTGCCGTCGAGGGCCGTGGTGACCAAGCCCGACGACAGACAGCGGATGGTGTTCTGGTGCAACGAAACCAGGTCGCCGGCGATCCGCTCGTGGCGCGCCAGCCGCTCGCGGGCCTCGCGGGTCCGCGTGGACAGGCTCATGCCCAGGGCACCCACCGAGATCACGCTGGCCAGATAGACGACCAGGCGAAAGACCAGTTCCTCGCGTGTCAGATCCCAGGGAAAAACCGTCTGGCCCGTGATGGGCGGCAGGACACGAAAGTAGCCGAGCAGCGAGATGCTGATGAAGAGCAGCGCGCTGGCCGCGGCCACACTCCGCGGTGAGAACCGCCGGGGTAGCAGGCTGACCGCCACCACGTCGACCAGATACAGGAAGGTGTAGCCGCTCTGGGCGCCGCCCGTGGCGTGCACCAGCAGCGTGACCAGGATGAGATCGACGGTGATCTGGATCGCGGCGAAGCGGCTCGGGTCCTCGATGCGCTTGAGCCCGAACGCATAGGCCAGGGTCGCCACGTAGGTGGCGGCCAGCAGCGCGAACACGAAGCGGCCGAACGGTCCCGACAGGGTCTCCAGGTTGCCGACGGCCAACGCCAGGATGACCACGGACACCATGAGCACCGTGGCCAGCGCCGTGCGCACCAGCATCAGGTAAGTGACCGTGCGCAGAGCCTCGCTGCGACGGCGGTCGACGGGAGGATCGGACGCCTGGACCACACGACCCTCGTGCGGAGAGCTGGGGCGTTCCTGCGCGGCGACGGAGGTTGCCATGAAGGGGCGAAGCCCCATCTAGCCGGCTTTGATGTTCCCGGCCAGCTCGAAGATGGGCAGGTACATGGCGATGACCAGGCCGCCGATGACGCCACCCAAGCCGACCATGAGCAGCGGCTCGATGAGGCTGGTCATGGAGGCCACGGCCACGTCCACCTCTTCCTCGTAGAAGTCCGCGATCTTGGACAGCATGGCGTCCAGGGCGCCGGTCTGCTCGCCCACGCTGATCATCTGCACCACCATGGGCGGCATCAGCCCCGTTTCCATGAGCGGCGTGGCCAGATCCTTGCCCTCGGCGATGCGCGCGCGGACGAACATGATGCCCTCTTGCACGATCACGTTGCCGGCCGTCTTGGCCACGATCTCCATGGAGTCGAGAATCGGGACCCCGGACGCCAGCAGCGTGCCCATGGTGCGGCTGAAACGCGCCACCACGGACTTGCGCAGGATAGGGCCCAGGATGGGCAGCTTGAGCAGCAGGGCATCGAAGGCCTGGCGACCCTTGCGCGTGGACAGCACCACCTTGGTGAGAACGCCCAGGCCGACCAGGGCGCCGAGAATGTAGGGCAGGTAGCCGGTGAAGGCGTGCGAGATGTCGATGACGACGCGGGTGGGCGCGGGCAATTTGCCGCCGCCGAAATCCTTGAACATCTTCTCGAACGTGGGGATGACCTTGGTCAGCAGCACGCCGACCACGATGCCGGCGATGGCCGTTACCGCCGTCGGGTAGAACATGGCGCCCTTGACCCGGCGACGCAGCTTCTGGGCCTTCTCCATGTACACGGAGAGGCGCTGCAGAATGGTGTCCAGAATACCGCCCGCCTCGCCCGCCGCGACCAGGTTGACGAAAAGGTTGTCGAACACCTTGGGGAAACGGCGCATGGCCTCGGAGAGGGTCAGACCGCCCTCCACGTTGGCGCGCACCTGCGCCAGAATCTTGCCGAAGCGCTTGTTCTCCGCCTGGCTGGACAGGATCTCCAAGCACTGCACGATGGGCAGACCGGCGTCGATCATGGTGGCGAACAGGCGCGTGAAGATGACGATGTCCTTGATCTTCACGCCCGTGCCGATGGTCGGTAGCTGCAGCTGACGTGGCTGCTTTTTCACGGCCACGGGCTGCAACTGCTGCAGCTTGAGCTTGTTGTGGACGGCCTCCTCGCTCTCGGCCTCCATCACGCCCTTCTTCACGTCGCCGGAGCGGGTACGCGCCTCCCAGACGTAGGCGGTGAGCTGTGCGGGCATGGCTTATCCCCTTCCGAGGGGTGGACGTCCGCCGGGACGCGCGCCCGGAATCTGACCACCGTTCGAGATAATCTGTTCGAGCTCTTCGGGCTCCGAGCTGTGGCTGACCGCCTCTTCCAAGGTGACGAGGCGACGCAGGTACAGGCTAGCCAGGCTCTGATTCATGGTCTGCATGCCCGACTTGCCCTGGCCGATCTGCATGATCGAGTAGATCTGGTGGACCTTGTCTTCGCGGATGAGATTGCGGACCGCGGGGTTGGGGATCATCACCTCGAGGGCCGGGACGCGCCCCTGCCCGGTGGCGCGGGGCAAGAGGGCCTGACTGATCACGCCTTCCAGGACGAAGGACAACTGGGCCCGAATCTGCGACTGCTGGTTGGGCGGGAAGACGTCGATGATGCGGTTGATGGTCTGCACGGCCGAGTTGGTGTGCAAGGTGGCGAAACAGAGGTGGCCGGTCTCCGCGGTGACCAGGGCCGCTTCGATGGTTTCCAGATCGCGCATTTCACCGATGAGCACCACGTCGGGGTCCTGGCGCAGGATGTACTTGAGCGCCTTTTTGAAGGACTCGGTATCCGCGCCCACCTCGCGTTGATTGATGAGGCATTTCTTGTGCGGATGCAGGTACTCGATGGGGTCTTCGATGGTGATGATGTGCTCGTGCCGCTCGGAATTGATCTTGTCGATCATGGCGGCCAGGGTCGTCGACTTGCCCGAACCCGTGGGCCCGGTGACCAGCACCAGACCGCGCGGCTTGTTGCACAGCTCCTCGATGATGGGCGGCAGGCCCAACTCGCTGAAGCTGGAGATCTTGAACGGCACCGTACGGAAGGCGCCGCCCACCGCGCCCCGCTGCATGAATAGGTTGGCGCGGAAACGCGCCAGGCCGCGTACACCGAACGAGAAGTCCAGCTCGCGGTTCTCCTCGAATGACATCTTCTGCGTATCGGTGAGCACCGAGTAGCAAAGCTGCTTGGTGTCCACCGCCGAGAGCGGGTTCACGCGCAAGGGCACCAGCACACCGTCGATACGGAGCTGGGGCGGCGTGCCCGTGGTGATGTGGAGGTCGGAGGCGCCCTGTTCCACCATCGCCTTCAGGAGCTGCTGCAGGTTGACGGTCAGACCAGGGGACGCGGACGCTTGCTGGTTTTCCAAACCTCCTCCTGTTAGTCGGCGGCGGTTATGCGTGCGACCTCGTCGACCGAGGTCATTCCCTGACAAATCTTGCGGACGCCCGACATGCGCAACGTGCGCATACCTTGGCGAATGGCCTCGGCTTTGATCTCGACCGCCGCCGCACCCTGCAAAACCAGATCCTTCAGGGCGTCCTTGAAGGGCATGACCTCGTACAAGGCCACGCGCCCCTTGTAGCCCGAGCCGTTGCACACCTGACACCCCACACCGCGAACACAGGCGGCCGAGGCGATCTCCTCGTCCGTGGCGCCCAGTTGCTTCAATTGCTCCTTGGGCGTGTCGATGGGCTGCTTGCAGTTGGTACACACCTTGCGCACCAGACGCTGGGCCTGGACCAACTGCACGGCCGCGGTGACCAGGAAGGGCTCCACGCCCATGTTGAGCAGACGGGTGATGGTCGAGGGCGCGTCGTTGGTGTGCAGGGTGGAGAGAACCAGGTGACCGGTGAGCGCGGCCTTGACGGCGATCTCGGCGGTTTCGAAATCGCGGATCTCACCAATCATGATGATGTCCGGGTCCTGACGCAGGAACGAGCGCAGGGCCGCCGCGAAGTTCAAGCCGATGTCCTCGTGCATGTGCACCTGGTTGATGCCCGGCAGATTGAACTCCACGGGATCCTCGGCGGTGCAAATGTTGTCACTGACCTGGTTCAGCTCGGACAGCGCCGAGTAGAGCGTGGTCGTCTTGCCTGAACCGGTCGGACCCGTGACCAGCACCATGCCATAGGGACTGTCGATGGCATTTTTGAAATCCTTGAGCTGGTCGGGCTCGAAGCCCAGCTTGGTCATGTCGAGCTGCAGGTTGCTCTTGTCCAGGAGACGAAGAACGATCTTCTCGCCGAACAACGTGGGCAGAACCGAGACGCGAAAGTCCATCTCCTTGTCCGAGCCCACCTTGAGCTTGATGCGGCCGTCCTGCGGTAGCCGGCGTTCGGCAATGTCCAGGTGGGCCATGATCTTGAGCCGGCTGGAGAGCGCGGCCTTCAGCTTCACCGGCGGCGCCATCTCCTCATGCAACACACCGTCCACGCGGTAGCGCACGCGGTAGCTCTTCTCGTAGGGCTCGACGTGAATATCGGAGGCGCCCTTCTGAATGGCTGAGAGCAGGATGTGGTTGCACAGCTTGACGACCGGGGCGTCGTCCGCGGCGCGCTCGAGGTCGACCAGGTTGACGTCTTCGCTGCCACCATCGCCGACCTCGATGGAGTCCTGGATCTCGTCCATCACCTTGCTGAGGTCGAGCTCCTGTGGTCTCTCGTAGTACTTCTCGATGGCTTCCGAGATGCCCACATCCGAGGCCACCACCGCCTCGATGTTGTACCCGGTGACAAACTTCAGATCGTCGATGGCCAGGATGTTGGAGGGATCAGCGATGGCGACGATGAGCGACGAGCCGGCCCGATTGACCGGAACCACGCGGTGCCGTATGGCCACGTCCTTGGGAACCAGGGCGATGACCTCCGGATCGATGTCGAACTCCGAGAGGTTGACCGCCGGCACGCCATACTGCTTGGAGAGGAACTGCGTGAGATCCTCTTCGGGTATGGCTCCCGTTTTGATGAGGGCATTGCCCAGGCGCTCCCCGGACTTCTTGCTCTCTTCTTGGGCGCGTTGGAGCTGTTCGGGCGAGATGATTTGATCTCGCAGCAGAAGCTCCCCGAGTCGACTCATGTTACCCCCATGAACCGTCGACAGATGCGAGCGGCTCCTTTAGCGAATGTAAAACGGTATCAGGGGGTTATCGGGCAGGCAAGGAAGCCACCTGCCCGATATTCCGCGGGCTACTGAGCGAACGGGTCACTCCAGCCGCCCGACTTCTTGCCACCTGCCGGCTTGGACGGCTTGGGCTTGGAGGCCTTGGGCGCCGCTGCCGGCTTCGAGGCGGATGCGCGGTGCGGCCGGGGCTTGGATGCTGGCTTGGGCGCTGCCTCGGCGGGTTCGGCCTCGGCCGTAGCCTCGGGCGCTGGCGCGGCGGCCTTCTCTGGCTCGGGCGCTGGCGCGGTGGCCTTCTCTGGCTCGGCTGCTGGCGCGGCTTTCTCCGGCTCGGCTGCCGCGGGCGCGGCCTTCTCCGGCTCGACCGCCGGCGCGGCTTTCTCCGGCTCGGCGGCAACGGCTGGCGCAGGCGCAGCGGTCGGCACCACCTCGGGCTTGGGGGCGGCCGGGGCGGGCTGGGCCACCACGGACGCGGACGCCGGGGCGCCGCTGCCGTGGCTCTGAGGAGCCATGTAGCGAACGATGAGCCCGCCTACGATGAGCGCCGTCAGGACGATACCGCCGAGCATGGGGTACGACATGTGGACCCGGCCGGGATTGGTCGGCAGAGCGGCGGACCGGGGTTGCTGCACGACGGGCGCCGGGGCCGCGGCAACGGGCGGAAAAACCGGAGTTGTGTAGGCACTCGGGGCGATTACCTGCGCCGGCTCCGCATAGGTGACGGGGGCCGGCTCGGCGTAGGCCGTGGACGCGGCCGCTGCCTGGTAGGTCGAGTCCGAAATCGCGGTCGGCGTCTGCTGTGAAGCTGCGAAGGCTTCCCGTGCCGCCTCTTGCTCTTCCGCGATGAGCGGATTCTGGGTCACGACCGTGCGCTCGTCGCCCGAATCGACCAGCGCCGGCGCGGCAGGGAATCGCCAGGCGGAAGCAGACGCGGCGGCTTCGGTGGGCCGAGGCGTTTCGGTCATGGACGCCGGCTCGGACTCCGCGGCTGCGCCTCCGCCGGCGGGCAGAACCAGCTTCTCCAGCAGGTCCTCGTAGGCCATGTTGGACGCCGGCTCGGCGCTCTCGGCGGCGGCCGCACCGGCCGGGCTCCGGGGGGGAGCAGGCGTGGCGGGAGGGGGCGTCTCCATATTCACGTCGACCGCGTCGGCCTCTGCCTCGCGGCGATGCGCGTCTGCGGCTGCCCCCACCGCGCTCGGACCGTCTTCGATCTCCAGCAGACCCGAAATCTCTTCAATGGCCTCCTCAGCATGGAGGGGGCTCTTCCCTGTGGTCCCGGGACCGCTCGACATAGGTGATCCTTTCTCGGCGCGCAATGAGAGCGGCGACTTGACTTGTGGAGGCGCAAGTTTCTCGGCGCAGGTGAACAAAGTCAATCCCCCCCGTACGGGCGAACACGTTTGACAGGCCCAGATCCGCCCCCTATGGTCACCGCGCCGTGCACAGTGCGAGCCACGATCGATCCACGCTGACGAGCCTTCGTCTGGGCGCAGTCTCTTGCGGCTGGGGATCGCCGTGAGTGTGCCTCGCCGCCGTCCGCCCACCGAGTTCAGGCACCGTTCGCCCGGCTTGCTCGTGCGCGAGGGCGCCTACCGCTTGCCGGACGACATCGGCCGGCGCGTGCAGGCGGGTCACCCCTGGGTTTTTCGTGACGCCTTGGGATCGCGTGCCCTCGCCGAGCCGACGGGGGCCCTGGTAGATCTTGTGGCTAGCAATGGCGCCTTCATGGGGCGTGGCTACGTGGACCGCGACCACGCGGTGGCCATTCGAGTCATGTCACGCGATCCGGCCGAGCGCGTCCACCCCGGCGCCGGCGCCGTGGCGGCGCGCTTTGCACGCGCAGTGCAATTGCGCTGGATGCTGCTCGGCCCCGAGAAGCCCTCGGCTCTGCGCCTGTTTTCGGGCGAGAACGAAGGTCTGCCCGGGGTCACCGTGGATCGCTACGGCGACTTCGTGGTGGTGCAGTGGTACTCGGGCGGAGCCATGCCCTGGCGCGACGAGCTGTTCGAGGCCATCAACTCCACCGTCAAGCCGCGCGGCATCTACGAACAGAAGCGCCTTCGCCCCTTGGCCGGTCAGGCGCCGCCCGAGCCCGCGGGGCGCGCCATGGGCGAGGAAGCGCCGCTCGAGGTCGTCGTGGATGAGGCCGGCTGCCGCTTCGCCGTGGACGTGACCGCGCCGCTCGGCGTGGGCTTCTTCGCGGACATGCGCTTGGGGCGCGACGCGGTTGCGCGACGGGCTGCGGATCGCCGCGTGCTCAATCTGTTCTCGTACACGGGCGCCTTCTCGGTGCGCGCCGCCAAGGCAGGGGCGACCGAGGTGGTCGCCGTGGACACCGCGGCCAAGGCGCACGCGCGGGCACGCCGCAACTATGAGCTGTCCGGCCTCGATCCCGCCAAGATGGAACAGGTCACGGGCGAGGTGTCCAAGACGCTGGAGCGCTTCGCGGAGCGCAAGCGCCGCTTCGACATCGTGATCTGCGACCCGCCCACCTTCTCGCATGGCCAGGGTCCCGGGCGGACGTTCTCCGCCGCTTCCGACCTCGCCGATCTGGCGGGCGCCGCCGGCGCGGTGCTCGAACCGGGCGGGATGTTGGCCTTCGCCAGCAATTCGGCCAAGCTCTCGCCGGCCGACGTGGACCGGGCCATGGCCGACGGCGCGGCGGCGCGCGGCTTCGAACTGCGCGTGGTCGAACGCCAGGGCCTGCCGCCCGACTTCCCGGTTCACCCCGGTTTCCCCGAGGGCAATTACCTCAAGTTCGTCCTGGCGGTTCGCGTGTAGTGGGCGCCCTCGCCGCGCTGGCTGGCGAGGCGGAGGCGCTCACCAGGGACTGCTAGACTAATCGGCCTGCCATGGCCATTCCGTTCCAGCTCAAGACCGACCTGGCCGCACGTGGTGACCAGCCGCGTGCCATCGAAGAGCTGACCGCCGGCATCCAGCGCGGCGACCAAGCCCAGGTCCTGCTCGGCATCACGGGCAGCGGCAAGACGTTCACCATGGCCAACGTGATCGCGCGCGTGCAGCGCCCGACCCTGGTGATGGCGCACAACAAGACGCTGGCCCACCAACTCTACGGCGAGTTCAAGCGTCTCTTCCCCGATAACGCTGTCCACTACTTCGTCAGCTACTACGACTACTACCAGCCCGAGGCCTACGTCCCCTCGACGGACACGTATATCGAGAAGGACTCGCTCATCAACGAGGAGATCGATCGGATGCGGCACGCCGCAACCTACGCGCTCCTCACGCGCAGGGACACGCTCATCGTGGCCTCCGTGTCGTGCATCTACGGCATCGGCGCGGCGGAGGCCTACCTGGGCATGAAGGTGGATTTGGCCACGGGTCTGGCCGTACGCCGGGACGCGGTACTACGCCGGCTGGTGGAGATTCAGTACGAACGCAACGATGTGGATTTTTCGCGCGGCACCTTCCGGGTGCGCGGCGACGTGGTGGAGGTCTTCCCCGCCTACGAACGCGAGAAGGCTCTGCGCATCGAGTGGTTCGGCGACGAGATCGACGCCATCGCCGAGGTCGATCCGCTGCGCGGCAAGGTGCTGCGCAAGTTGGACGAGGTCTCCATCTTTCCCGGCTCGCACTACGTGACCCCGCGCGATCAGCTCGTGCGCGCCATGACCGGCATCAAGGACGAGTTGCGCGAGAGGCTGAGTTGGCTGCACGCGCAGAATCGGCTGGTCGAGGAGCAGCGCCTCCAGCAGCGCACGATGTACGACCTCGAGATGCTCGAGCAGATGGGCCACTGCAAAGGCATCGAGAACTACTCGCGCCACCTGTCGGGTCGCCAGGCCGGCGAGCCGCCGCCCACCCTGCTCGATTACTTTCCCGCGGACTTCTTGGCTTTCGTGGACGAGTCGCACCAGACCGTCCCGCAGGTCGGCTCCATGTACAAGGGCGACCGCTCGCGCAAGGAGACCCTGGTGGAGTTCGGTTTCCGCATGCCCTCGGCGCTCGACAACCGGCCCCTGACGTTCGACGAGTGGGAGGCACGCGTGCGCCAGATCGTCTTCGTGTCGGCCACGCCGGCGGAGTACGAAATCGCGCGCGCCGGTGGCGTGCTGGTGGAGCAGATCATCCGCCCCACGGGTCTGCTCGATCCGGAAATCGACGTGCGACCCGTGGCCTCGCAGGTGGACGATCTGCTGGGCGAGATCCGCGAGCGTGTGCAGAACGGCGAGCGTGTCCTGGTCACCACCCTGACCAAACGCCTGGCCGAGGATCTGACGGAGTACTACGGCGAGCTGGGCGTGCGCGTGCGCTACCTGCACTCGGACATCGACACGCTCGAGCGCATCGAAATCCTGCGCGATCTGCGCCTGGGTGAATTCGACGTGCTGGTGGGCATCAACCTCTTGCGCGAGGGCCTCGACCTGCCCGAGGTCTCTCTGGTCGCCATCCTCGACGCCGATAAAGAGGGCTTCCTGCGCGCCGAGCGCTCGCTCATCCAGACCATCGGCCGCGCCGCCCGCAACGTGCGCGGCAAGGTCATTATGTACGCCGACCGCGAGACCGAGTCGATGCGCAAGGCCATCGAGACCACACGCCAGCGCCGCGCCCTGCAGGAGGCGCACAACCGCGCCCACGGCATCACGCCCCAGACCATCCAGAAGGCGGTCCACGATCTGAGCGGCACCGCCCAGGACGATTACGTCGATGTGAGCAAGGTCGCCTTGCCCAAGAAGGGCCGACGCACGCTGCCCAAGGAGGACGTGCCCAAGCTCATCGCCGATCTGAAGAAGGAGATGATGGACTGGGCCGAGAAGCTGGAGTTCGAGAAGGCGGCCGCCATCCGCGACCGCATCCAGCAGCTCGAAGAGCTAGAGATGCATGTTCGTTAGATCCGTCGGTAGCCGAGGCGCCAGATGTGCGCGCCCTGGTCTTCGCACTGACGTTCGCGACGCGAGCGCGCCGAGAAAAGACTCGCGCGCAAGAAGGTCCACGGCTCGCGCAGGTTCTCGAATCGGCGCGGCACCTCTTGCTCCAGGGCGGCCATGGCGTCGATGGCGATGTCGAAGATGTCCGTGTTGACGTAAATCTCGCCCTCCGGCACGAGGAGCTCGTGTAGCTGCAGCGCCAGTTCGGGTGACATGACCCGTCGCTTGTGCTGCCGCGCCTTGAACCACGGATCGGGGAAGTTGAGGAAGAACCGGCTCACGCTGCCGCGCGGGAAGAGGCGCGGCAGATCAACGGTCATGTTGGCGAACACGCTGCGCACCTGGGCCAGGCCGCGCGCATCGCAGGCTGCATTGGCCGGCCCCACCAACTCGCGCCTGATCTCCACGCCCACGTAGAATCGCCGCGGATCCTCGACGGCGCGGTCCATGATAAAGAACGCCTCGGCGGACCCCAGTTCCACTTCGATGGGCACACCCTCGGGCGCGGCCAGCGCCTTGATGGGGATGCGGTAGAAGCTGGATTTGAGCGGGTTGACGTGCTGACGGATGCGCATCGGTGTCCAGCCCGCCGGGGCGGTCTCAGGTGGAGGGTGCGGCCCGGCGATCCAGACGGTTCGCGTAGAGCTGCTGCACGATGCCCAGCAGGTAGCTGGTCAACGTGTAGAGCGAAAGGCCGGCGGGCAAGAAAAGCGAGAAGCCGGTGAACATCACCGGCATCATGATGGCCATCATCTTCTGCTGCTGCGGATCCGTTCCTGCCGGCGACATGCGCATTTGCAGGAACATCACCGCGCCCATGAGAAGCGGCGTGATGTAGTAGGGGTCCTTGGCCGACAGATCGGTGATGTACCAAAAGAAGCCGGCCCGGTGCAGTTCCACCGCGTAGTTCAAGGTGGAGAAGAGCGCGATCCAGATGGGCATCTGGATGAGGCTGGGCAGGCAGCCGCCGAAGGGCGACACGCCATGCGCCTTGTACAGGTTCATGGTCTCCACGCCCATGCGCTGACGATCGTTGCCGTATTTCTGACGAAGCGCCGCGATCTTGGGCGCCAGCCGCTGCATCTTCTTGGCCGACATCAGCGTCCGCTGCGTCGGATAGAAGGTCACCAGCTTGACGAAGAGGGTGAGCAGGATGATGGCGACGCCCCAATTGCCGGACAGGCGATGGAACTGCTTGAGCAAGGCCAGCATGGGCCGCGACAGCACCGCGAAGGTCACATCCACCACGTCGGCCAGACGGGGATTCTCGCCGTCCACCCTGACCGCCTCCAGATCCGACGTGTACTTGGGGCCCGCGAAGACCTGGAACGGGTATTCGGTCTTCTCACCCGGCGCCAGGGTGCGGCTGGCGAACGTGAGCATCACGTCCGCATCCAGGGCATCCATGGAGCGGCTGGTGCAGCGGCGTTCCTTGGGCGGGTTCTCCGGGGCCGGCACCGCGGCCACGGTGAAGAACTTGGTGCCCGCCGCGACCCAGCGGACGCCGCCCACGAAATCCATGTGCTCCTTGGCCGCGTCCTCCACCGTCTGCCGGCGCGCCTTGTCGTTGGCGTAGCAGACCAGCTCGGCCATGTCGGCCGACGCGTACGAGAAGAAACCGCCGCCCTTCTTCTCCGGGTCCTGGTGGGCGTTCACATGCATGACCAGGCCGTGGCTTTGCGGCTTGTCGGCCTTGTTCTGCACGGTCACGGTCAGGTTGATGCGGAAGCGATGGGGCTCGAGGGCGAAGCGCTTCGTCACCACCACCCCGTCCGCCTCGGTGCGGAAGACAACCGCATCGGAGGTCTTCTGCTCCACGCTCCAGACGGCGTCCTCGGGCAGGGCGAAGTCAGCCTTGGCAAAGGAGGTGCGCAGCGGACCGAATTGAGGCGTGGAGGTCACGATGTTCAGCCCGCTCTGCGGATCGTCCTTCTTGAGAAGGAACTGGCGATCCTTGAGCGTGAGTTGCTTGAGTCCCGCTCCCCAGGTGGAGAACACGTAGCGGGCGTGGGGGCTCTCGAGGACCACCTCCTGCTCGGCCGGTCGGGGACCCGACGGTTGCGCCGGCGTTCCGGTGGGAGGCGTCGGGGCCGTGGTGCCCGGGGCGGGCGCGGCAGCATCGTGGGCGGCCGCAGTCTGAGGAGGCGGCGCCGGCTGCTCCGCCGGCGGGAACAGTTTCCACCAAAGAAAGAGAACGCCCATGGAGATGACCACGGCGAGCCCAAGACGCTTGTCCATGTCTCTCCTATTGCCTCCGGTCAGAAGAGCGGCCGCGTGAGAGGCGTCGAGGCGTCCGGCCGTGTGGACGTCGCGACGGTGCAGAAGTATGGATCGCTGCTCGCTGGGCGCTGTCCATGGGCAGCCCCGGTCTGCCTCCCGTGCCTGGCACCATCACGGGCGGTCCTGGGAGGCCTGGGGGTGAGCGCAAGGCACGGGATCGAGCCCGCCTCGCGCGAAGGGATGGCAGCGTAGAAGGCGACGCGCGGCCAAATAGGTTCCGCGCAACAGACCCCATTCCTCGATGGCCTGCTCGGCGTACACCGAGCAAGAGGGGATGTATCGACACGCGGGGCCCACGGCAGGCGAGATAGCAAGACGGTAGCCGCGGAGCAAGGCGCGAACCAACCGCCGGGCCGGATGCAGTGGAGTCACGGCTTGACCACGCGGGCGAGGAGGCCCCGTAATTCGCTGCATGCTGCGCCGTATGTGGCTGTGGCAGCGGACGGCCGAGCGATCACCACCAGGTCGACCCCTCGTGGTGCCATCTGCTGCATCCGTCGATAGCTCTCTCGGATCCAGCGCTTCACCCGGTTGCGAACCACCGATTTACCCACCTTCTTGCTCACCGTTACACCGAGGCGGCAAGCGGCCGTGGGTGCCTCGGAGCGAGGCAAAGCGTAGACGACGAGGTTCCGCCCCGACACTCGGCGCCCGCGCTGTTGTGCCGCCAGAAAAGACGAACGCCGTTGCAGGCGTTGATGGCGGCCCAACCCTTCGTGCCGGCCGGTGGCGGTCACCGCACGCTACTTCTTGGGCACGGTCACGGTGAGCTTCTTACGCCCCTTGCGGCGGCGGCGGCGAAGCACCTCGCGACCGTTGGGCGAACTCATCCTCTTCCGGAAGCCATGGGTACGCTTTCGGCTCTTACGGTGCGGCTGCAGGGTCCTCTTAGACACGTGATCCTCCGGGCATCCGGTGTGGGATGGGTGACCTAGCATCCCCTCCAGGGGCTGTCAACGTTCCGTGCTGCCCCAGCCGAGGCCGCTGGCGCCTGGCGGAGCGCTGGCTTGCGCTCGTTTTGGGGTAGGAGGTGACCTGATCGAGCGTGCGTTGAGGGAGAAACGCGCGCCTAACACCTCTGCGGTCGGCCTCACCGTCGGAGACAGCCGCGTCCGGCGAGCATGGGTTGCGCCAGGCCGCATGATATGCGGCTTTGCTCGTGAGGGGTGGCGGAGGGTCCGGCTTTTATGCGGCAATCTCGATCGGCCTTCGCCGGTCTTCAGAATTCCCGTTGGATAGCCACGTCTTGTGAGGTCGAGCGGCGGACGTGCCCTTCGAGAGGCTCGCCGGCGCTCCGATGCGACCGTCCAATTCCAGCCTGATCTTGCGCACCTCGCTCGCCGACGGTTTTGGGGTCTTGATGGCCGGGAGCGGCGTTGGTAGTTAAGGCGGCTGCCGCACGGTGATCGCACCGCGTGGCCCGTGGGCGGATCGGAGC
>JAEXQJ010000212.1 GCA_023438785.1 Pseudomonadota bacterium | reverse complement strand
CCTCCATGGTCACTGTCTTCACGCGACCCGCGCGGTTACCGTTGCTATCCCCGGCCTCGGCCGTCGCGCCGTACGTGTACGTGACGGCGGCCATGTTCGGGTAGTTGATCTTCTTCAGCCGATCGTAGTCGTAGTCGTACGTGATCTTCTGATTCGCAGCGGCAAGTTTCCCGGTGATCTTCGCCCCCAGATTGCCCGCCAAGTCGTAGCGGTACTCAGTCGAACCTGCATCCGGGGAAACGATCTGGACCATCCGCCCCAAGGTGTCGTAGGTCGACGCCGTTGCGTTATTCTTCGCGTCAATCACCTTCAACAACTGCCCCAACTGATCGTGCTGGTACTGCGTGACCAGGGCCGTGGGCGTCGTCCCGGCGCCAATCACGTTGTACTGCTTGACGGCCACACGACGGCCATTCGAGTCATCGTAGGTGACATGCTTGTTGCTGAGCGGATCGGTCTCAATGGTCGTCAGCCAACGACCTGAGTTCGCCAGTCCGATAGGCATCGGCTCCAGGTTCGCAGCACTGACACCCGATGTTGTAATCGCATACGTCGTCGTGCTGACCGCCATGCCGCCGGCTGCGTTTGCGTCCGGCCTCTCGACCTTGACGGTTCTCCCAAGACTGTCATAGGTGAATTTCGTCGGGTTAAGGGGCGTGCCAGGAACAAAGGTCGTTGCCGCGCCGGTGTCGAAGGTCGGCTGCCCCTGTTGCGCAACCCGGCCGCGGCGATCAAACAGAATCTGCCCGCTGACCGACATTCCCACCACCGTGGTTCCGTTGCCGGCAGTGTCCCTTTCCACGTCCTTCTTCGTCTGAATCACGCGGCCCAAACCGTCGACAAACAGCACCGTGTCCAGGGTGTCGCCCGGGTGCTGAACGTCGAGGTTCTGGGTGACAGCGTAAGGAACCGACGCGTCTGGCTCGTAGGTCATGGAAATAGTCGGCACAGATCCCGCTGCCTGCTCGTTCGGGCCGAAGACGCGGAGCAACCGACCGAAGGAGTCATATTCGTAGCGCTCCTTCTGACCGTTGACGTCGGTTGTGTCAGCGTTGGTGCCGAACTCGTATTTTGGCGTCGCGAATGACTTGTACCCGAACGCCAGATCATCCACCTCGGTTCGGTACGTCTGTGTCGCCTGATCGTATCCGTATTGCAGAGCGTAGCCCTTGGGATCCGTGACGGTCAGAAGGTTGCCATAGTTGTCGTAGGTGAATGAGTGCGTCGCCGCAGCCCCGTTGTATGCCGCCCCGGACGGATCCTTGCCGCCATAGATGAAGTCGGTAATCTTCTCGACTCGGCCTTTGGTCGGATAGTAGGTCGCAGAGCGTGATCGCAAGGTCTGCGGACTGGCCCCGGTGTTCGTCAGTGCCTGGACCGTCGAGGCCCGGGTGATGTGTGTCCCAGACTCGTTGGTGTACGTCACATGAAACCGCACGTTGTCGGGCCCAGTGTGATCGGCGCCGTCGCCCTGCTCGTCGCCGTCGTCGTAGAGGTCGACTAGGTTGCCCTCGGTGTCGAAAACGCGGCGCTCATGCTTCCATTTGCGCGCCGCATCGGTTGAGAATTTCGTGCTGCCCTCGTAAAAGAGCGTGAATCGATCGGTCTCGGCCGGAAAGAACGTCCCGGTGCGAACCGGTTGGTCCCCGGGCTGCGCATATGTGAACTTCCGCCCTCGCATTAGATAGCCGTCAGGCGAAATCTCATACTCCTCACTCAAGAGGCCCTTCGTGTAGTAGTCCTGGTTGTTGAAGACCTGCTTGAGGACGGACCCGTCTCCCCCTTGCCAGAGGACTCCGTCGCTGTTGGCGTAGACGCCGTGCGTGGTGATCACCTGGCGGTGGCCGTAGTTTTCGCGCTCAGCGCGGTCGTAGTAGCCACTTCCTAGGTTCGCTCGCGTCGGGTTCCCGTCCCAAGCCGGAGGGTATGTGATCACGTCGGAGTAGCTGTGGAAGCGCCCGTCATCGATGGTGACCTTCGACAACGCCCATTCTCCCCGGGGCATGTCGAGCTTGTCATGGGTCCTGAAGTGATCGACCCGGTTCCCAATGAGTGAGTACTCAAGCTCAATCTCGCCACCCAAGGGCCGCTCAACCAGCTGCAACAGATTCACGCCACCAGCCTTGTTCCTCTTGAAGTAGACCTGGGCGTCACCGTCTAGCTTCAATACCTGGTCATTCAGGCCGTCACCGTCCACGTCTTCGAAGCGCGACTGGGACCAGTTCGTGCCCGAGACGAAGAAGTACGAAATGGATGCGCAGACGAACAGATAGCACACGGTGACGCTCCCGCTACCGTTCCAGCTGCTAGAACGCTGGAAGCCCAGGGCATCATCGGATGGCAAGAACAGGAAATGGCTGGGGTTCACCCCGTCCACGTTCCAAACGGGCAGCGCCCACTCTTGTTCGGCGCCGAAGGACGTGCCCATGTTCAGCTTGACCTTCATCCCCCCGGATGCCCCCGGCACCTTCCTCACCTGATCGGGTAGCCCGTCGCCGTTCACGTCCACCATCTGAACGATGCTGCGGGACACGTTGTATACCATGCCGCCGCCCAGTCCGAAGCCTCCGCCAGGGCCGCCATAACCGCCGCCAGCGTTGACGCTGTCCGCCCCAATGTCGTTCAAGCGAACTGCATCGGTCGTTGAACTGATGAGGCCCGACAGGTCATAGTCGCCCGCCGTCCACGCCTCGGAGTCCCAACGGATCCAACCGCTAAACTTGCCTCCGAGGTTGATACGCGCCCTTACGCCGCCGGATTCATGCTCGACCTGATCGGGAAGACCGTCGCCGTTCAAGTCCAACAGATCACGGTCACCCCGGGATATCCCCAAATCCCTCCCGACTCCGAAATCCGTCGAGACCACTTTCGATGTCGTCGAGTCGGAGCCCACGAAGGAGATCAGGTGGTCCTTGTCGTCGACGTCCAATCTGGGGAGGAGGCTCGCCTGCGCCCGTATGGTGTGCATGGCCGTCTCCCGGAGCGCGTCCAAATCCAACGAGACCGCCGCACTGAAGTGCCCGTCGCCCGTGTTGAACTGAACACCATTCCTGGAAACGAGGTCGGGGTACCGGTCCCCGTTGATGTCGATCAGGTCGAGCACCGACTGTGACTGCCCATCGCTGTACGTGACGGATTGCCCGAGCACGGAGGCTTTGAAGTCCCAGTTGACGCTCTCCGAAGCCCTTAGGCTGGACACGGACGCCAGCAGCCCGCCACCGGCCACCCCGGGCTTCATGGCGCCGCCGGCGATGTAGAGGCCACCGCCGCGCCCGGTCCACATGGGGACGCCCCGGGTTGACGTCGCTTGACTGTTCGGCAACACGAACATGTATGGGGCCGCCGCCTGCTCGGAAGGGTCCATTGGCCTCGACAGGCTCGGGAGGGCAATCAGGTTGGGATCGAAGGGCTCGCTGCTCTTCCAATCTCCGTACGCCCAGCCGTGATAGCCGCCCGCCATGACGTTCTTTTGCGCCGGGACCGGCGGCCACCACGGCGATGGCCGGCCGCTGAAACCCGTGTAGAACGGATCCAGATCCCGCCAGTTCACGCGGTCCTTGTAGTTAGCGCCGTCGTTGGACACAGGGGAGCCATCGATCTCCGGCTCCCAGGTTGTGCCGGTGGGGTCTCCCAAAACGGTCAGGAAGACCTGTTCATTGTCGTCGGAGACGTCAATATCGACGTCAACCTGCCTTGTGCCGTGGGCAGCAGGCAGGCGAACCTTCCCGTAGAGCTTGTTGACACCCTGGACGTAGGCCCACGATTCGCCCGGCTCCCCGTAGATGTCGTTGTACTTGGCGACTGACCCGGACAGATGATGGTGACCCTTGGTTAGGGTAAAGCTCGCGCTCGGTTTTCCAGTCTGAGGCGGATAGCCGACCGCGATCAGATTCCGCGGCGGAGAGTAAGGTTGCGGGTGTTGATCGATAATCGCGGCTGGAACCACGAAGCTGGGATCGGCGTCGCCTTCGATGCGGTATCCGCCGCGTTCGGCGGGAATGGGCGTGCCGCAAATCTTCGCCCCGCCCTCAGGATTGGCCCGGCAATAATTGGTATACGAGACCGTTGGAGACCAGTGGACACGCCACGGGTCAATCTCGCTTTGTGACTCCACCTTGAACGTGATGATGTCCCCGGCGGACACGTTCAACGACTGGGCGCCGACCTCCGGGTCACCGCTCGCATCCCAGGCTGCCGAGCGCTGAATTGGCTGAATGACCGGCTCCGTCGTCCCGTCCGAATTCACTCTTTCAATTGATAGCTTGATGTCGTCACTGGTCGGCATCTTCGCAAGAGTCCAGGACACCGAAACCGTCCCGTCAGAGTCTGCTTTCCACGGCAGCCCTGGCTCTCCAGCCAAAGCGAAGTCATATAGCTGCGAGAACACGTACATGGGGGCGCCCGTGGGCTCATACAACGCCGCGTTTACGTTCTGGTAGGTGAAGGTTGGGCTCCACTGAACGTCATCGGCGATGGTGGTGCTCAGGCCGTCGACCAGCATGTAATACGCGTCACCGGCGACCACATCGATCAGCTTCCCCGAGCCCGAGTTGCACCCAGCCCCGCCCTCTGGAACACATGAGAGCGTGTCGTTGCCTTCGATCGGGTGCCCCCAAATCATTGTGAGCGGAGAATTCTCTCGCTGGCGATAGACGTAAACGATTACGCCGTCGCCCCCGGCTTTCGTCTTCGTCACGGAACCATCCAACAACACCGACCCGGTGTACGGCGCGATCCACCTGATCAGCGGGCTAACCCGTGAGGCTTCTTCGGTATTCTTCGTGATCTCGTAGTCCCCGCCCTCTAGCTTCATTCCGGTTAGGTCGAGCGGGCTCTTCACCTCCGTCGCGCTCAGCACGCCCTGCCAGGTGCCTCGACGAACGGAGATGTCTCCGTCCTCCTCCACCCAGATCAGGTCCGTGAACCCATCCCCATCGATATCGGCGAGGATCTTGTCGTCACCGGTCTCGCCCCAGGTGTGTTGAACATCAGCGCCCACGCCAAAACCGCTCAGCATGCCCCCCACGGTCCAGGCTGATCGATTGGTGTGGCTCAAATCACCGATACTGGGTGCGGTGATGGGCGAGTAGGCGTCATTCAAGCACATTGGGGCGCCTATCTCTCTCGTCCCGTCCGAGGCAATTCCGTCCGGGATTCCGTCGCCGTTGAGATCCTGAAATTCCCAACTCGAATACTCGTCGCCCCAATCGCCGCCGCCTTTGACTCCGATGGAACCCACGCCGGGCGCCACGAGCGAAAGACCGCCGCTCACGCCCTTCATGGTGTCGTCGGTCCAATTGAGCGCCCCGCTGGTGCGTTCCGTGCTGTTGCCATTCCACATGGTTCCAAATGGCTTGGCGTCTTCGAACGCGTACATCGTGTCGCCGGATTGGGGTGCGGTGGTGTACCAGAACCGATGCTGATACAGCCGCCCCGTACTCAACGCGGTGGGGGCGACGGCATCGGGACCGTACAGACCGATGCTCGACAGCACCGTCTTGCCAAACGCGCCATGCTTGTAGAAGAGGTGGTAGCGGCGGATAGTTGCGCTGCCGTACCGGACCTCGACCTCGGACAACAACTCGGTTGTGCGCACGTCGAATCCGCTGCGCGCGTTGCTGATGATGTCAGCCCGCTTGCCAAACCCGATGTGGCCGTCTGCGTTGGAGTGAAAAACGACCGAATAGGCAGCCTCCAGACCATTGCCCTCCGTGTAGCTGATGCGGTCCGGGTACACTTGCCGCCACGGCAAGTCGGCCGAGCCGTTCACGCCGGCGCTCGCGTCGGTCGAAGATCGATACGTGTACTTGATCTCGTTTCCGTAGGGATCATGGACCTTCTCCAGGAACCAACGGAAAACGTGATTGGTCTCGGTCGGGGATTGCAAACGCGCGTTGCTCGAAAAACCATAGGTGTAGGCTACGCCGTTCTTGTCCGTGACGACCCAGTAGCAGCCGCCATTGTCCGTCTGCAACCTCGCAATCCAGTCGAAGCTGCTCTCGACGCGTCGGCGGAAGTAGATGCCGTTGATCGCGGGCGCCCCATCGGGTGTCACGGCCTGCCCGTCCTCATCCACGAGCGGGGTCAACGCGGCGCCGTCCAACAGATAAGCATCGGTCCCGTCGTATTTCGGCGTTCCGAAGCGGGTGTCGATCTCGATACTCGGCAGGCTCAGATTCCAGCCCACGCCCAGCCAGCCATTTCCACCATCGCTATCGTACGAAATGGCCAGGTGAGGCTGCATCCCCTGTCGTCCCGGGGGCAGCTCGATGGGATAGCTTAGGCTGGCGGTTCCGCGGCTGTTGGCGACGGGTGGCTGAATGAGCGTAATTCCGGCCGCCGGGTTGGCTGCCTTGATGTCTTTCAGCGATGTCGGGTTCAGCGACTGCGTGCCAGGATTTTCAGGCATGGCGATGGTCGCGTTCACGAAGTCCGTGAAGTGGCCGGACAACGCCACCAGCTTGTCGTTAGAAGCAGACAACAATCCGACCTGCTCCCAGTGCTTGGTGTGGTCGTCGTAGTAGAAGGTCCGCACGTCCTGTTCGGTAAACCCAGGCGGTAGCTTGGCCTTGTCGAAGGGCAGCGAAACCTTCACGGGCTTTTTAAAGACCATGCCGTGCGGTCCGAAGCGAAACGCGCGTTGGCCGGTCGTGACGTTCACCATGCCCGCGTCGAGCGGCGGCACCTTGTCACTGTCGAGCGGCCGGATCGAGACCCGGAGATCACGTTCGACGGCGCCGGCTGGCACCTCGATAGCCGCCTCGCCGTAGGCGAGGGTTGACGGTGTTTTCGCGCGCACGATGTCGCTGTACGGCGCCCCAACATCTTCGATGGGCTGCCGAGGTCGACCGTCTTCGCCTTTCACGATTCCTGGCCGATCCACGCAGCCGGCGATTGGTACATGGGTTGCCGCGCGGGCACCGCCGGGAAACCTCGCCTCGATCTGCACCTGAAACGGCTTGCCGGCGCGGGCGCCGGCTCGTCGCTCGGAGATCTCGAAGGCCAGACGGCCATCGCTGTCCAATGCCTCGTCCATCCGCGAGCCATTCACAAACAGACTGGCCGGGCCCGCCGGATCCACAAAGCCGCGCACGTAGATCCGGTGATCCACGCATTCTCCCGATAGCGGGTACGAGATTTGAATCCGCGGTGCGATGTCGCTCGGCAGAGGGCTGGCGGTCACCTTCAGCTCCGAGATGGCTGCGCCTTGCTCCTTGTTGGCGTGGAAGGCGAAGGAGACCTTCTGCGCGGGCGGCAGGCCGGACAGCGGGAAACGGTGCCATCCAGCCGACAAGCCCGCGAGATCCAGGCTGACCTTTGCGTTCCGCCGCCGATCGCCGGCGAAGGCCTGAAGGCTGGCATTTCCCGGGTGCGACAGGTGAAACTCAACCGCCTCGGGTTGTGCGACTGAATCGAAGGTCCAATCACGCAGATCGAGCGTCTTCCCACGACTGGCCAACCATTGCGTCTCCAGCTTGCCATCGGAAAGCTGCTGCCAGCTTTGACTTCCCTGCTCGGAGAGGGTCGATTGTGGTCCGGGGACAGCGATGAGGCGCACGTTGCTGACCCGGTAGCCGGCAGGATCGGATCCGTCAGCGGGAAGGAATCGGATCGTGTTCTTCCCGGGCTGCAGCCAACGCGGCGAGATCTCCTCGACCTGGACGCCGCCACCATTGTGAATCGCTCCGGCTCGTGCGGCCAAAGCCTTGCCGTTGATCGTTCGAGGCGCCGCTGTGTAATGCGCGAGACCGTTCAGATCGTACGCCAAGAACACCCGGGAGAAGCTGCGCAGCGACTCGTTGAGATCCGCGCTGAAAATCCCCGCCTCGCCGCCCGCCGTGACAGTGGCCACGGAGACGGGCAAATCGCTTCCTGGTGCCTTGAATTCCCTCGCTCCTGCAGGAACGCCCGAGTAGAGCGCTTCGGGCAGGCGGACTGGCTTGTCGGGCGACAACTTGGCCTTTGCGGTCTGGCCCCACAGCTCCAGCTCCCGCAGCATCGCTCCGGGCTTGGCAGGTCGCCATTCGAACGTGAGCAACGTCCCGACCTGGCCATCGGCTACCGGGAAACGGTTCCAGCGCGGCTCGTTCTGGCGAAGGTCGAAGACCTGTTCGCGACCGTTTGGCCCGTCCGAGATCAGGGCCAAGGCGCCATCCGCATCGCCATACACACCGATGGTCCGAATGGCTGCGGCCTCGCGCAATTGCGCATAGAACCGAACCGGCTCCGAGGCGATCAGCCCCAAGCCTGCACGTTCATCGAAGAGCTGCGCGACCAGCGTTGCGTCGATTCTCCCGTCCGCAGAACTCAGTCGAACGGGAATGAGCCGTTCGATGTGTCCCTCGGGGGCTTGCGCGCCGCCGCTGACATCGGAGGGGGCGTTCTTCCCCAGCGTTTGGATCGGGGCCAAGCCGGCGTACGCCAACTGCCACTGGCCGATCACCATGCTCCCCAGAACAGCCCAAGAAATGGCCTTCGCCGCCATTGAACGAGGACCGCGTGTACCTAGGACCATCTGCAACTCCTGTTTCAGACCCCGAACATCTGACTGGCGCGCGCTAGCGCGCTTGCGTTGTCGCTTGTCCCATAGCAGAACCGCGGTGCGGAATGAAGACAAATCCGCGACGGAGAAAAACCGTGTGTGTGTGCTGACACGGTACCCAGCCGGGTCCGAGGCATCCACCGGGAGAAACTGGATCGTGTTCCCTCCCGCATGCAGCCAGCGCGCTGAGATCTCTTCAACCTGCGCGCCACCTCCCTGCTGGGCCACCTCGGTTCTCCGCGTCAGCGCCTTTCCGTTGATGGTCCGGGGTGCCTCTGTGTGCCACGCGCTCCCGCGCGCTCGCCCCCACCTGAGGTCGCGCGTCCCGCGGGGTGTGATCGAGGTCCGCTCTCGTGGCTGGCGGATGGGAGGCCTTCCCGACGGTGTTGCCGCCGTTGGCCCTGACCGGCAACTCCCTCGCCTTCACCGCACAATGTGCCCCAGGCGAGACCAGCGCATGCCCTCGTCGGGTGCGTAGGACATGAAGACCTGGCGGGCTACTGCCTTCACGTCGGCCAAGGGAACCACGCCGAACTGACGTGAGTCCCGCGAGCCGTCGCGGTTGTCGCCCAATACGAACACGCTGCCGCTGGGAACAACCCAATTGCTCTTTTCGCGTACGCCGTCCTTTTTCCACAACACGGTGTATGGCCCGCGGTCGGCCCGCTCTTCGAACGCGACGTGATCGGCCAGCAGGCGATTGCGCGCCGGATCGCCTAAGTCGTGCACTTCGCGGCGGCCCAAGGGGCGACCGTTGACCGAAATGGTGGTGCCGTCGATTTCCACGCGATCGCCGGGCAAGGCGACGATGCGCTTGATGTACATCTGCGTGCGCTGGTCGGGATAGATGAACAACGCGACCGCGCCCCGCCACACGGGCACGCCGCTGGGCCGGTTGACCCGCTTGTCGGCCAGGAGGTGATCACCGGGCACGATGGTGGGCAACATGCTGGCCGACGGCACATGGAAGGACTCCAGGAGGTTGTCGCGCGCGTAGCCCACGAACGGCAGCAACACGAACAGGTAAGCCACGACCACGCACAAGACATAGACCAACGGTCGCTGCCACGGGGCAACCGGGCCCGGGTTGCGGCGAGCCAGGCGCCAGGCATCGACCACCGACCACGCGTACACGCCCACGCCCGCCAGCACACCCGCCAGCACGACCAGCCACAGGGCTGGCGACGGACCCATCAAGGCCAACCACGCCGTCACGATGGGCAGGACGGCCACGCCGAGCAGCACGCCCAACCCTCGCGCCGGGTGCCCCGCGTAGACCTGCCCCAGGCCCGGCAGAAGCAGCCCGGCGGCCAGCGCCAAGAGGGGCACGCGCGGGCGAGTCACGGTGCACCTCCCAGACTGGTCACCGGCACCAGCAGCCGCGCCACGAAGCGCACCAGGTTGGCCAGGGTCACCAGGGCCGCGAGGTTGGCCAGCCCCACTTGCACCCAGCGTCGATCCAGCCAGCCGCGCGGCCCCGGCCCCTCCGCCTCAACCCGGGCCATCACCGCATCCGCAAACCCCGCCGGCACCTCCGCGGTCGCCTCGCCCGCGCATAACGAATCCAAAACGCTCCATTGGGCCGCCACCGCCGCACACGACGGACACGCGCCCAGGTGCTGGCGCTGGCTGTCGGACAGGTGCACGCCCAGCGCAACGGATTCCTGAGTGTTGGTGCAGTCGTTCATCCATTCTCCTTCGTCAAAGCGTCACGCAAGAGTTGGCGCGCCCGAAAGGCGCGCGATTTGATGGTGCCCACCGCGCAGCCCTCGACCGTCGCCACCTCATCCAGCGACAGTCCCTCCATCTGAACCATGACCAGCGCCGCTCGCAGGCGAACGGGCAGTCGAGCCAGAGCCCGTCGCAAGCGGGCCGCCCGCTCCCGCTCGATCAACTGCCCGCTCGCATCGGCGTGTTGGTCGACCGCGGGCTCGATCTCGGCCACCTCCACGCGGTTGTGCGCGCGCTGGCCTTCGTTGATGGCCAATCGTCGAGCGATGGTGAAGAGCCAAGTGGAAAAACGCGCCCGCCGCGGATCGAAGTCGGCCAGGTGACGAAAGGCGCGCAGAAAGGTCTCCTGGGCCACGTCCTCCACCGCTGCCGGCCGCACGCCCAACAGCCCCAGGAAACGGAATACGGGACGCTGGTAGCGCAGAACCAATTGGCGAAAAGCGTCGCGTTGGCCTGCCAAAACCTGACGAACCAGAAAGCCGTCATCCATCGTTCTGGCCCGTTATACCGGGCAGAGCCCGCGAGGTTCCTTCACCGCCGCCGCGGGCGTGAGGGAGTCGGGCGCTCGCGGCCGGCCTTGTCGTTGCTGGCGACGCGCGCGGCGGCGTGCCGCTGATCTATCGCGAGCAGGCCATGGCTAACCTGTTCGCAAGTGCAAGCACGCCGGCGGCGCAGGCGCATGCCGCTAAGCATTAGCGGCGACTCCCCGTGGCCCGGTTTCATTGCGCGCGACGGCGGGAAACATCTCGCGACAGCAAAAGGCGATGCGGGGGTGGGGTCAGGAGATACGGGTGTGGGGTCACCGGACTACGGGTGTGGGGTCAACACCTCGTGAAGACGGCCCAACATCGTGCGGGTGACCTGCCAGGTCGCCGCGGGTGGCCGGTCCGCTCACCACGGGTGGGCCATCGCGGGCGCACGGGGCCCCGGTCAACGGACAGCCAGGCCGGGGCCAACAGGGCTCGGGTCCCTGGCCAAGAGCCCACGGGGGAGACCCGCACTGAACGCGGCGAGGGGTCAACCAAAGGTGGGTGACCGGCCGCCCCACTCAACGGCGGGGTCACCGCGGCCCGGGTGCCCGGCCGGCGGCCCCCGGCCCGGGGTCAACGAGGTGCGGGCCCGGGGTCAACAGCGAGAGGGGCAGGCATGACCTCGCGGCGGGTATGGCCTGCACAGCGCCCGGACCAGACTCCGCGGGCCGCCCGGCCCCTCCGACCATCCCACCCGCCTCGCCGCGCAACCGAAACGCCGACGTTCAACCAGTCGGCACCGCACCCCGGCGCACGCGCGTGGCAGCGTCCCTGCTTCCGACCCTCAGTCACAAATGGGAAGGATGGCGCTCCCCGTCGGCGAGCATTCCCCGTCGAAGGACCAGCCCGTCGGCGCGGTGCACATCTCCCGCACCCACCAACAGCGCCCCGCAGAATCGTGGAGAGTGCCTTCCATCTGACCACACGGCGTCGATACGGGAAGGCAGGCCACCATGGTCTCCGCGTCCCGCATCCGGCATCCCTTGCTGGTATCGATTTGGGTAGCCGCGTACACAGTACAAGCGCTGTTCTCTTCGCAGGCCGCCTGGTCCAGTCGGGCGCAATCCAACTTCTCGTCGCCGCACCCAGCAGCGCCCAAGACCACAACGACGACGACTGCCACCTTCACGCTTCGCCCGCCAAGTTCAGGATGCCGGCACGATGCAGGTAGCAGAGCGGCGAGGTGTTGATGATGTGGTCAGCCACGTGACCGGCGCAGCGTGTCTTGGTCCTGGTCGAATGCCTCTGGGCTCGTGCGAAATGCCTCGACCGCAAAATCCGCGAGCTTGTATAGAAATTCGACTTTCGTGATCCCGGCCAAGTCAGCCGCGGCGCCGGCCGACAGATGCCCCAACTCGTGCAGCTTCATCGCCGCCGCGAGACGTACCTTGCCCTCTGCCTCGGATGGCGAAGGCCCAAGCGCCCGAAGGGTCGCCTCTGGTATCTCAATGGACAGGGTCACACACGAAGTCTACCCGGTTTCGGCGCGATTGGCGGCGTCGAGACCTGCTCAGACGATCCTCGGCGACGCACGACAGATCTATCGCCTCCATCGCCTGCCGAAGCAGAAGCCGGCCGCTAGGCTGATGACCGCAGCAATCCTGGAGCTGTATGAGTCCAAGACCTTGCGCGCCCTGACGGTGCGCAAGCCCGACAAGAAGTGAGATCGCCCGCGTGAGACAGCCGGCGCTCATGTCCGCAGGGCGCCGGCCTTCGAGGTCGGTGGGAGAGGAGGTGCTAAGGGGTCGCCGAGCACGACGAGGCTCCGGGGCATGGGATTCCGACGACGTATTCCGCATCACGAGGCTCAGTCACTCCGCCATCGGGCGTCCAGTCGAGGCCGTCTGGCAGGACGTCCTGAGCGCAGCCGTCGTCAGCGGCTCGCACTGCAGCCCCAACCTCCCCCGCTGTGGCCGGATGGTGGACAAAGATGACGTTGTTCGAGTAGTGGCCACCCTCTTCGTGAAACAGGCATTGCGGATTTAGGCGGAAGTACCCGCGATCATCCGCTGTCGGGGGAGTGAGGAGGACGCCCAGGACCTGATCGACGGCGAGTGAGACTTGCCATGGGAGGGTGCCGCATCCCGGGATCGGGCCGCCCTCGATGCGAGCGATCGCCCGCGAGGGCGCCGCCTCCGTCCACCCTTCCACGAGCTCCAGTTCGACGTAGGTGAAACTGGTGAGCCCACCACAGGCATCGGGGCCTCCTGCATACCCTTCGCGCCACTCTACGGTGCTGACGAGAGATGCGACCCGGTACAGCCCGGCGCCAGCGCTGCACAGGCCTCGCAGTGTGCAGAGCGAGAGAGGCACGTGCGACGGACTGGGCCCGCCGCCAATGGAAGCATGTGCTTCGCCGGCCGGAAGCACGTTCGCGACGGCGTCAGACCCGACACTGGCGTCCTCGCTTCCGCCACCCGAACAGCCAAGCAGAAACACGGACATGAACGTCGTCTGAAGTGCGGTGCGGGTGCTCATGCGACTTCTCCCATCTCAACAGCATCGGCGGAACGCGGTTGAAGCAGGGCGACTGCATGGCTCGTACCACGCGTTCGTGGCGCATTCCTGAGCGAAATTGATGAGCGCCCGCCAACCGTGTTGGCGCAAGGTCCGTCTCCCTGAGGCGGAGGCACGCTCGTCAAATCCTCAGGCCGCGTGTCGTTCCGGGAGCTCCGAGATCACGCGCTCCAGGGCGTCGAGGTCTGGTGGCTTGGCCAGATGGCGATCGAAGCCGGCTTCGGCCGCCTTCTTCTGGTCCTCCGCCAACGCGTAGCCGGTCAGGGCGACCAGCGACACGTCGCGGAGTTGGTCATCCGCGCGGAAGGCGCGCGCAACGTCGTAACCGTTCATCCCGGGCAGTCCGATGTCACACAGCACGATGTCTGGCAGGAATTCGTGCGCCTTCTCCAGCCCATCGGGTCCGGTGAACGCCACCGCCACCTCGTGCCGGTCAAGCTCGAGCGCCTCCTTGAGGCTCTCGGCCGAATCGATGTTGTCTTCGATGACGAGGACACGCCGGGCATGCGGCCTCACCAGCTTGAGTTGGCGAGGGGCCGCCCGAACCGCGCCCGCGGCCAGCGGTAGGCGCATGGTGAACTCAGCGCCCTTTCCAGGCCCGTCGCTGAACGCTTGCACATCGCCACCGTGAAGCTCGGCCAAGCCTTTGACCAGCGCGAGGCCCAGCCCCAGACCGCCCGGGCTGCGCGCCAGGGTCGCGTCTGCCTGCATGAAGGGTTTGAAGAGGCGCGAAAGCATCTCAGGTGCGATCCCCACGCCGGTGTCGCGCACGCGCACCAGGGCGCTGTCGTCCTGGTCCCGCAGGTCCACGAAGACCGCGCCGCCCTCGTCGGTGAACTTGGCGGCGTTCTGCAGCAGGTTCCCCAGCGCCTGGCTGAGGCGTGTCGCATCTCCGTTCACCCAAACCGGATCCTCGGGAACCCGACTTTCCAGGGCGATCCGTCGGGTGCTGAAGATCGAACGATGGTCGTCGAGCGTCCGCGCCACCACGTCGCGCAGGGCGATGCGATCGGGCTGGAGTTGGATCTTGCCGCGGGCGATGCGGCTCACGTCCAGTAAGTCCGAGATCAGCCGGCCCATGTGACCGACCTGCCGCTCGATCACCGCGTGGGCTCGCCGCGCTTGCTCGCCGCCGGGCGCGACCCGGTTGAGGATGTAGAGGCTGTTCCGAATGGGAGCGAGCGGGTTCCGCAACTCGTGCGAGAGGACGGCGAGGAACTCGTCCTTGCGACGGTCCGCGGCCTGCAGAGCTTCCTCCTTCGTCTTGAGCTTCTCCTCCGCGCGCTTGCGAGCGGTGATGTCCTGCGCGTACACGTTCACTTCGTTCCCCACCGGGGCGAAGGTGACGGAGAAGTTGCGGCGGCCCCAAACGAACTCCTTTTGCACGCGGCCGTTTCGGGTAAGCGCCTGCTGGGCCGGCTCTGCCAGATCGGCGGGAACACGCACTCCCAGCTCGAGGCTCAATTCAGAGAGTACCGACTCCGCGGCGTGGTTGGCATAGAGGAGCTTGCTCTCGTTGCACACGCGCATCACGGGGTCGGGGTTCTCCTGGGGAAGGCGAGCGAGCCATTCCGCGCGCTGGCGCGCCCGGCGCACCTCGTCCTCTGCCTGCTTGCGTTCGGTGATGTCGCGGTTGCTCTCCAGGAACCATTCGGCGTGGTCGCGGATCGTCTGCAGGCGCGAGGACACCGTGAGCGTCCGGCCATCCTTGGTCGTGTGGACCAGTTCGCCTTCCCAGCTCCCGCGCGTCTGCAGATCGGCATCGATGTCGTTCCAGGAACGCGGGAATCGCGTCTGCAGCAGATCGTGGGTCACCTGCCCCTTTGCTTCGCGGGCCGTGAATCCGTACAGATCCTGGGCGCCGCGGTTCCAAAACTCGATGCCAGCGCCGCGTCTCCACAGGATGATGGCGTCATGCGAGAGGGCGAGCACCTGGGACTGACGTCGAAAACGCTCGGCCGTGTCTTCGGAGCGCACGAGGGAATCGCGGAAGCCTGAGCAGAGGAGGGCGATGACCGAACCCGAGACCAGGAACAAGGCCGTACCCATGAGCCCCGCCGTGGAGGTGGTCCATGCCCATTGAGGTGCCAGGAAGGTATAGTCCACGAGTACCGCCGAGAGCAGGACCGCCAGCAAGCCCGGCACGCGTCCACCCACCCAGGCAGCCGCCACAACGGCGACGTAGAAGAAGACGAAGGGCGCGATGCTCGGGTTGGGCAGAATAAGCATCTGCGTGCAGAAGGCCAACGCCACGGCGGCGGGCACGGCGGCAAAACGCAAGAGCCGGGGGAGTCGCAGAACGCGCGGCGACTTGAGGAAGGCGACGACTTGCTTCAGTCCACGCATGCTTGACGCCTTAGTCGGGTTGAGGGCGCAACCTGAGTCACCCCTGAGGGCACATGGCTAAAACCTGGGAGGCGGCCAACGGCCTGACAACAGGAATCGCGAGTTGCTGGGCCGAGCGGCGAGGCGGGCTGGGAGCGATCATGCCTCTGGTACATCACCAGGCTGCGAACGCTGACGCGTCGACCGCAAGTCGCGGTACCGGTGCGGTGCTACTCTGCGCGCATGCTGAGTCGCCTGCTGGTGGCCGTTGCCGCCCTGGGAATCTTCCTCGGGGCGGTGCCGCGTGCGCGGGCGTGCTCGATTCCTTGGACCGGAGAGGCGGCGTTGCCGGTCAGCGGCGCGACAGAGGTCTCGCCGCGATCGAGCCTGATCCTGATCACGCCGGACATCTCGCCGCCCGCGGGGCTCATTCTCGAGGCCAACGGCGTGGCGGTGCCGATTCCGGCCGCGGCGCAGCTCGGGCACGGCATCTACGGGGCGGGCGAAGCCAAGAACGCGCGCGCCATGTTCTGGAGTGTGAACGTGGGCCTGCAGCCGGCGACGAGCTATGTGCTCACACGTCGCGAGGGCGCGGTGGTCACCGAGCTCACGCGCTTCACCACGGCAGCCACGTCGGAGGCGCTGCCGGGTCAGGCGCCGATTCTCCAGGCGCTGCACCTTTGGCGCGTGCACTACCCGGCGGGTCACGATGCGGAGGCGTGCATCGCCGGCGAGCACGAGGGCTACATCGATCTGAACTACCGGAACGGCAGCATCCCGGGCACGCCCCTGGAGCAGACGATCTCGATCATCACCCTTACGCCCAAGGACGGAGGCGAGAGCCAGGCCTTCGTGTTCTCGGGTGTGACCCACTTCGAGGGGGCGCCGGTGCCCGGCGAGTCGGGCGCTCTGGTCGACGTGCAGTCCGGCGGGCGACCTGATCCGGCCTTGGCCACGTGGAAGCCCATGCTCGATCCCGACACGGCGTACTGTGCGACCATGACCATGTTCGGGCGCAACGATCTGGCCAGCGCCCCCCTGACCAGCAATCAGGTCTGCGCGGGGGTGATCGGCCTGGAGGCGCCGGGCGCCGGCGGCTGCAGCGTGGGCGGTGGCGCGGCCGGCTTGGCGGTCATTCCGTTCGCGCTCTTGGGCTGGCTCCTGGCTCGCGCAGGCCGTCGCTCGCGTCGCCGGTTCGGGTACTCTGGCGGGCATGGGCGACGATTCTGATCTGCAGCGGCAGCGCCGCGCCGAGTACCAGGGGCGCATTCAGCGCGTGATGGACCACGTGGAGGCCAACCTGGCCCGCGATTTGGGTCTGGACGAGTTGGCGCGCGTGGCCTGCTTTTCGCCCTACCATTTCCACCGCATCTTCAGCGCGGTGACGGGCGAGTCGCTTTATCAGTTCATTCTGCGCCTGCGCCTGGAGCGGGCCGCGGGGCAACTGGCGCAGGCCGACGGCAAGAGCATCACGGCCATCGCGCTCGATTGCGGGTTCGGCAGCTCGGCGGCTTTCGCGCGCGCCTTTCGCGCCGCCTTTGGGACCAGCGCCAGCGGCTTCCGCGCCGCCCGCCGCAAGATCTGCAAAACGGATAGCAAGGAAGGGAAAGAGCCCTTGCCGGCGGCTCCCTATGCTGAGCCCAACCTCGACGACACGATCGAGGGAGTGCTCAACAAACGGAGGATCCCGACGTCCAGCAAGCCAGCCCAATCCGTCCGCGTGGAGAACATCCCCGCTTTCACCGTGGCCTATGTACGCCACGTGGGCCCCTATGCCGGAAATGCAGCCCTCTTCGAGGGGCTGCTCAACAAGCTCATGCGTTGGGCCGGACCGCGCGGTCTGGTCAGCGCCACGCCGAAGGTGATCATCGTGTACCACGACAACCCCGAGATCACGGCGCCGGAGAAGCTACGCACCAGCATGTGCCTGGCCGTCCCGTCCGGCACGCCCGTGGAGGGGGAGATCGGCACCATGGAGATCCCGGCCGGCCTGTGCGTCCTGGGCCACTTCGAGTTGGACGAGACCGAGTTCGGCGCGGCCTGGGACTGGCTGTGCGGCACCTGGATGCCCGAGAGCGGCTACCAACCCGACGACCGCCTCGCCTACGAGTGGTGCCTGAACGATGCGCGCCAGCACCCGCAGGGCAAGTTCGTCGTCGAGCTGTGCGTGCCGGTGAAGCCGCTGTGAGCGTGGAGGACAGCCCCGGGCCTCAGGGGGGCGCAGCCGCGCCCGTTGCAGCCGCGCCCTGGCGGGCGTGCAGATCGCCTCGGGTCTGAAGCGAGGCGCGCGGGGGAGGGCCGCCTTCCCCCGCGCCGAGGGCGTATGCCAGCGACGCGCGCGCGGCCGCGAGCGAGTAATCGGCCTGCACGCGCTGGGCAGCGGCGTTGGTGAGGGCCGCCTGCGCGTCCGAGAGCTCGATGATGCTGCCGATGCCGGTCTGATAGCGGCCCTCGGCCAGTTGCAGGCGCACGCGGGCGTTGTCCAGGGCCTCTTGGGCCGAGATGATGCCCACGCGGGCGGCCCGCACGTCGAGGCGGGCCTGTTCGACTTGCACGCGCACGCTGAGGCGCAGGCCGTCCATCTGCGCTTGCAGGATGCGCAGATTGGCCGCGGCCTCACGCACCCGCGCCACATCGCCACCGCCGCGAAAGAGCCCCCAGGTCAGGGTCACGCTCAGGCCCCAGTTCCAGGCCAGGCTCGACATCTGTTGACCCGCGTCGGTCAGGGTGCTCGCCGCGCTCAGCGACGGCCAGTAGCTGCCTTTTAGGGCGCGCACGGTCAGCTCCTGGGAGCGAATCTGCTGGGCCAGCGACGCCACCTCGGGGCGACGGGCCAGCGCCTCGTCGATGAGCGCCGGGATGGGCGCGTCCTCGCCCGGCGCGGGTTGGGCCGGCGCCTCCGCCACGTCGTAATTGGTGTCCTGTTCCACGCCCATGGCCTGGTTCAATTGCGCCTTCGCGACTTCGTAGGCGTTGGCCGCGTTGACCAATTGCAGTTGCGCATTGGCGCGATCCGCGCGCGCCTGCGCCAGATCGATGTCCGGCCGCACACCCACCTCCACGAAGCCCTGCACCTGCGCGAGGTGTTGGTCTTGGTTGGCCAGATTCTCGCGCGCCACGCCCGACAAGGCCCGGCGCGCCTGGGCGGTGAAGAAGGCGTTCTGCACGTTGAGCACCGCCGTGGCCCAGGTGGAACGCGTGTTCTGTTGCTCGGCCTGGGCGCTGGCCTGACTGGCGCGCCACTGTCCGGAGCTGCGGCCGAAGTCGTAGATCAACTCGGTCGCCGTGAGGCCGAAGTTGTAATAGTTGAAGGTGGTCCAAGTGTTCGAGGTACTGGCGAGGAACTGCGAGGGCACGTACCCGGGCCGCGGCGCGAAGTTGGCGGTGGTGCGCTCATAGCTGGCCAAGCCCTCCACGTCGGGCAGCAACACCGCCCGCGCCTGGTTGGCCCGCTGGCTCGCCGCCTCGCTACGCGCCTGGGCTTGGCGCACGTCGGGTTGGTGCTCGCGCGCCAGTTGCAGGGCCTGGTCCAGGGTCAGCACGCGCGCCGGCAGTTTTTGCGCGGGTTGATCCACCAACAGCAACAACGCCCCCAGGGCTGCGGCCAGCATGCCCGGTTGGATGGCCCCGCGCGATGCACTGTGGCGCTTGGCAGGCGCCCGTCATCCAAGCAGGGAAGCGAGGCGTGACGAGGAGCATTCATGCACAAGATGGCGGCCAAATCGGAAGTCCGGAATTTTGCCAAGCCCGACGAGGTGACCAGCTTCCCCAAGGGCACGGTCGAGTTGGTCAGCATGGGCGGCATGGCCGTGGGTCGGGCCACCCTGCAGCCGGGCTGGAAATGGTCGACCTGCGTCCAGCCCATCGCCCAAACCGAGCTGTGCGAGGCAGCGCACTTCTACCATCAGCTCTCGGGCACGCTGCATGTCCGGCTGGCCGACGGCACGGAGCTCGAATCCAGGGCCGGCGACCTCACCCTGCTCACGTCGGCCCACGACGCCTGGGTGGTGGGCGATGAGCCGGTGGTCTTGGTCGACTTTCAGGGCATGCGCGACTACGGCAAGCCCGGATGAGCGAAGGCCCGAAACCTCGCGTTTACGTCGCCTCCGCCCGACCGCATCAGGGCGGGAGCGAAGTGGACTTCCAGCGTCGATGCTCGTAGTTTTCCGGGCATGAGTCCCGAGTCCGACGCCGTCCGCACCGCCGCCAACTTCATCGAAGAGATCATCAATGACGACCTGGCCCAGGGGAAGAACCAGGGCCGTGTGCACACGCGTTTTCCGCCCGAGCCCAACGGCTACCTGCACATCGGCCACGCCAAGTCGATCTGCCTGAACTTCGGCACAGCGGCCAAGTACGCGGGCAAGTGCAACCTGCGCTTCGACGACACCAACCCCAGCGCCGAAGACGTGGAGTACGTCGATTCCATCCGCGAGGACGTGGCCTGGTTGGGCTTCCGCTGGAACGGCGAGGAGCTGTACGCCTCGGACTATTTCGAAAAGATCTACCAGTTCGCCGAGCACCTCATCCGCGAGGGCAAGGCCTACGTGGATGACCTGACCTCCGAGCAAATCAGCGAATATCGCGGCAACTTCTACAAGCCGGGCAAGGACAGCCCGTTCCGCAACCGGAGCGCCGAGGAGAACCTGGATCTCTTCCGCCGCATGCGGAAGGGCGAGTTCCCCGACGGGTCGCGCGTGCTGCGCGCCAAAATCGACATGCAGCACCCCAACCTCAACATGCGCGATCCGCCGCTGTACCGAATCAAGCGCGCCCATCACCACCGCACCGGCGACGCGTGGTGCATCTACCCGATGTACGACTACGCCCACCCCATCTCCGACGCGCTGGAGGGGATCACCCACAGCATCTGCACGCTGGAGTTCGAGGATCACCGGCCGCTCTATGACTGGTGCATCGAGAACCTGCCCCTCGAGTACCGGCCGCGTCAGATCGAGTTCGCCCGCCACAACCAGACCTACACCCAGATGAGCAAGCGCAAGCTGCAGCAGCTCGTGGAGGAGAAGCTGGTGTCGGGCTGGAATGATCCGCGCATGCCCACCATCTCGGGGCTGCGGCGGCGTGGCTACACGCCCGAGGCCATTCGCAACTTCGCCGACCGCATCGGCGTGGCCAAGAACGACAGCCTGGTGGACGTGGGCCTGCTGGAATTCGCCATCCGCGAGGATCTGGAGAAGCGCGCCGCCCGCGCCATGGGCGTGCTGCGACCGCTGAAGGTGGTCATCGACAACTACCCCGAGGGGCAGGAGGACTGGTTCGAGGCGCCCAATCACCCCGACGATCCGTCGATGGGCAGCCGCAAGATCCCGTTCAGCAAGGTGGTGTACATCGAGCGCGACGACTTCCGCGAGGTGCCGCCCAAGAAGTGGTTTCGCCTGTCGCCCGGCGCGGAGATTCGCCTGCGCTACGCCTGCCTCATCCGTTGTGTGGACGTGGTCAAGGACGCCAACGGCGAGGTGACCGAGCTGCATTGCACCTGGGATCCCGCGTCGCGCGGCGGTGATGCGCCCGACGGGCGTCGCGTGAAGGGCACCTCGCACTGGGTGTCGGCGGCCCACGCCAAGCCCGCCACCGTGCGCCTCTACGATCGGCTGTTCACGCAGGAGAACCCGCAGGCCGAGGGTCGCGACTTCCGCACCTGCCTCAACCCCAACTCGCTGGAGGTGGTGGCGGGCGCCATGGTCGAGCCCGCCCTGGCCGAGGCGGCCCCGGGCAGTCGCTTCCAGTTCGAGCGCCTGGGCTACTTCTGCGTGGACACGGTGGACAGCCAGCCTGGCGCGCCCGTGTTCAACCGCACCGTCGCCCTGCGCGATTCGTGGGCCAAGCTGGAACAGTCGTCCAAGTAGCGCGCCATCATACGCGGGCGGCTGTTCTGCCGAGGCGCCCGCCCACGGCTAGAACCAGCAATCCGCCGAGCGAGAACAGGCCGAGCCAGACGGCCGAGGGTAGGCCCGGTGTGTGGTACTCGAGGACGATGCGGTGGGTGCCGGGGCCGAGGGCCACGCCACGCATGATCAGATTGGTGCGCAGAAGCGGCGCGGGTTGGCCGTCCACCTGGGCGGTCCACCCGGGCGCGGACTGCTCGACGAACACGGCCACGGCCGGACGCTCGGCCTGGCAGCGCGCGGTCAGGCGGGTGTGGGCATAGGAGACCAGCTCGCACTCACCGGCGCGTCCCGGCGCTCCGGTGAGCGGTCGCGCGCCACCGTCGGGGGCCAGCCAGGCCGCCGCGCCGGCCACGACCTGCGGATCGAGGATGTCCGCCAGCGCCTCCTGGTCGGCCACGAGTGGCGCACGGCCAACCAGATACACGCGCGGCAGGCCCGCGGGCACGTGGTACAGGCGCGCGCCCGGCAGCAGGTCCCCCAGCGGCTGCAGGCCAGTGCGCGAATCGGGCTGGCGCGGATCCTCGACGGGCAGCACCGCATAGCGCGCGGCCAGCAGGCGCAACACGGCTTGCCCGTCGTTCAGGTTGTCCTCCCAGATGCGTTCGGTGAGCGCGGGGATGGCCGCGTCGTAGCCGGGCACCGTGGCCACGCCCCAAGTGTTGGCCGTGTTGGTGATGAAGGTCTGCAGGGCCAGGGCCTCGCGCTGGACCCGGTTGGCTGAGGGCCGAAGGCGCCCCGTGCTCGACGTGACCTGCAGGGATCGATAAAGGCGCGGTGGCGCCCCGCCTGTATCCCCTTGAATGAGCGCCAGGCCCGAGGCCCGGGTGAGGGCCAGGTCGCGTGGGGCGAAGCCGTGCAGGGGCCACAGGGCGGTGGCCAGATCCACCGCGACCAGCACGCCCAGCAGGCCGGCACCCAGAGCCGGGCGACGCGCGACCAGGACCTGCGCGGCCAAAAGCAGGACCACCATGAGGGCGCCGCGGCCCGCGCCCATGCGCACGTGCGTGGCCCAATCGCCCGGGAACACGAGCGGCGCCAGCAGCGCCAGGGTCAGGAGGCCAGCCAACAAGATGATGAGCCGTCGCCAGGGCTGCCGCTCGCCGGAGAGCACCCGCGCGGCGCCCTGTCCGGCCAGCAGCGCCAGCGCGGCCACGGTCAGGACCAGGTACTTTTCGGGAAAGCGCATGTAGGCGAAGGGCAGGACGACGCGACGGAAAGCGGCGTGCACGGGCAAGTGGCGGCCCAGGGCCAGCAGCAGGGCCAGGCCGCCCAGCGCGCCCAAGACGGTGGCCCAGGGCCGCCGGCGTCCGAAGGCCAGCAACGCCAGCGCCAACACGCTGGCCCCCACGTAGACGCTGTTGGAGAGAGGCACGTCACCCAGGCGCGGCTCGCCAATCACCGCGCCGCTGGCTGGGAAACCGAGGCTGGCTCCGGTGGCGTCCGGGGCGGCGAGCTCGACGAGGCGCGCGGGGTGCAGCGACCACTCCTCGGCGGTGGCCCGCGGAAGCCCGCCCGCGCGCTCGCTGCCCGCCAATGCGGCCCGGGCCGGCAGGATGGTCAGCGCGCCCACGCCCAGGGCCAAGGCCCAGGCGAGCCCGAAGGCCAAGGCCCAGCGGGGTCGAAAGGCCGAGTGGCGCCGCTCCAGGACGGCTGCCGTCACGGTGAGGGCCAGCGCCAACCCCAGCCCCATGAGCGCCAGGAAGATCTCGCCAAGGAGCAGAGCCAACGCCGAGGGCAGGGCCGCCTTGACCGCGCCCAGCATCCAGCGTCGGCCGCCCGCGCGCAGACTGTCGAGCAAAGCCAAGTTGCCCAGCGCTGCCCAGGGCAACCAGCTCCCCGCCTGCAGGAGCAGGCCCAGACTCCACTGGGCCGTGGTGTAACCCGACAGACCCCAGGCCAGGGCGGCCAGCGCGGCGGCCGAGGGGCGCGCGTGCAAACGACGGGCGAGCCAGAACACGCCCGCGGTCCCCCACGCAAGGTGCGCCAGATCGAGCCAGGTAGCCAGGCTGGCCACCCAGTCCTCCCCCACCAGCGCGAACAACCAATTGGGCGGATAGAAGACGCCGTACAGAGGGTCGGCGAGCACCGGGAAACCGAGGGCCTGGTAGGGGTTCCAGGCGGGCAACTCGCCCTGCCGCAGGCATGCACGCAAGAACCAACGCGCGGGATAGGTCCAGTGGGCCGAGTCGCGGAAAAACACGATCTGCCCGAGGAAAACCGGGGCGTGCACCAGGGCCAGGGTCACGAGGACCAGGCCCAGCGCGGCCCACCAGCGACGGATGTCGGGGATTTCCGCCGATGGAGCAGCGGACATCCGGGCGGACGCGGCCGAGCCCGGAGCGGGCGTAAAATTCTCGACGTTCACGAGGGACGACCATGATACACGCCAGTCCCCGCTGCCCCGAGGGAGCCGCTTTCAACGCAAATGCACACTGCATATGCACAAAGGCATCTGCTCATTTGCCCTGGGGGTACGACGGCCCGCCAGCGACGGAAACAAGCGTGCTAGAAATCCCCGACCGTCGCTGTGAGGGGCTAGTCCCGGCAGAGCGTTTTCCCGAGAGAGGATCCCATGCACGAACTGCCTGAAGCGCTCATGGAGCGCCTGAAGAACCGACAGGCCATTCTGGTGGCCGGTCTGGGTTGCTCGGAACTGGCCCACCACCCCGGGTGGCAGACGCTGGCTGAACGCCTGGTGAATTGGATCGAGGATCGAGCCGATCAGGAGGCCGTGCGCGCGTTGTTGCGCAAGGACTCGGTGGCCGGCGCCGTGGCCTACATGCACGACGTCTTGCACGCCGAGGTTCTGGCGGAGGCCATGCGCGAGGCCTATCCCATGAGCGCCGAGGTGCCCGATGTGATCCGCCGGATTGCGCATGCCCCCTGGCGCGGTCTCATCACCACGGGCCTGGATGCCCTGTGGGCCACCGCGCTCGACGACGACGACGAGGTGCGGGCCCGCACCGCCTTCGCGGCCCACGCCACCACGCTGGAGGCGGGCCGGGGGCGTTTCCTGCTGCAGATCTTCGGGCGCTCGGATGTGCCGGCGTCGCTGTGCCTGTCGCCCGCCGACATCCCCGGCAAGGTGGTGGCCCCGGGCGCGCTCAAGTACCTGACCCGGCTGCACCAGAAGCTGTCCTTCGTCTTCGTGGGCTTTGCGCCCGCTGACCCTGATCTGGCCATGTTGGCCGGGACCATCCTGGGCGCCACCACGTCCAATGTGCCGCATTTCTTCGTGGCCCCGCAGCTCGCCGCGCCGGACGGGCGGCTGGTGCGCGCCACGCTGGGGCTGCAGCCGGTGAGCCTGGGGGCGGAGCTGGGCGAGACACTCACCCTGCTGGCTGAGGCGGCGGCCCAGGCAGGCAGCCAGCCGGCCGACGACGAGGTGGAGGTGTGGCTGGATTTGCTCGCCACCGATCCCGACAACGACGCCATCAGCGCCGCCCTGGATCGCGGCCTGGCCAAGCTGCGCGATCATCAGGAATGGGATCGCTTGGTGGCCGCCCTGCTCAGTCGCGCCGAGCACGTCCATGATCCCGCGAGCCAGGCGGCCATCCTGCGCGAGGCGGGCCTGGTGCTGGAAAAGGAGATGGCCGCGCCGGATCGGGCCGCCGAGGTTCTGCTCATGGCGCTGCACCTGCAGCCCAGCCACGGCGAGCTGATGGCCCACGCCAAGCGAGTGGCCGAGAAGGCAGGGCAGTGGGACGCCTTCGTCAAGGAGGTGGGCCGCTTGGAGATGGACAACACGGACTCCGCGCAGATCGCGCTGGAGATGGGCCGCCTGTGCGCCCGGGATCCGCAACGCCTGGACGAGGCGACGGCGGCTTTCGAAAAGGTGCTGGCGCGCGATCCGCACAACCAAGAGGCGCAGATGCAGCTCGCCGAGCTGTACCGCAAGGCCGAGCGCTGGCAGGCGCTGTGTTCTCTGTACGAGAAGGCCCTGGCCCGGGATCCGCGCAACCCCGACGTGCGGGCCAAGTTGGAGGAGCTGTACCGCGAGACGCAGAACCACGGCGAGTTGGTGGCCCTGCTCACCAACGCGCTGGATCGCAATCCCGACGATCACGCCACCTTCGTCAAGTTGGAGGCCATCTATCGCGAGACCGAGCAGTGGCGACCGCTCACCGACATGGTGGAGCGGCTGACCGAACGCGAGCCCGCCAACGTGGAGGCGCTGGCCAAGCTGGACGAGCTGTACCGCAAGACCCAGCAGTGGAAGGCGCTGGCCGAGCTGCTCGAACGGCGCGCCCTGCGCAAGACCGACCTGGAACAGGCGCGCGGTCTGCGCATGGAACGCGCCAGCCTCATGCTCAACGAGCTTGACGACGTGGAGGGTGCGCTGCGCGTGGTGAAGGGCTTCGTGGCCGAGGATGCGGCTGCCGCCGAGGAGCTGTACACGCGGGCCCTGGAACGTCACCCCAACCACGCGGGCCTGCTGGGCGCGCTGGCCGAGCTGTGCCGGCGCAAGGGCGAGTTCGGACGCGCGGCGCGCTTCGCCATCGACGGTGCGGAAGAGAGCAAGAATCCCATCGAGCAGGGACGCCTGCTGGCCGAGGCGGGCGAGCTGTATTTGGACCAGCTCAATGACTTGCAGAGGGCCGACGAGCTCTTCGCCCGCGCCCTGACCGTGGACCCCGAGCAGATCACGGCGGTACGCCGACGGGCCGAGCTATGCGAGGCCAGGCAGGACTGGGCCTGCCTGGAGCCGCTGCTCGAAACCCTGCTGCGCAAGACCGGCGAGACGGATCCGGCGCGGGCCAGCCTGCACCAACGTCTGGCGACCTGCGCGCGCCAACTCGGCAAGCTGGACAAGGCCCTCGACCACACCGAGGCGGCGGCGCGGTTGCAGCCCGAGGCGACGGGCGTGGCCCGCACCCTGGCCGATCTGCACTTCGAGCGCCAGGCGTGGGCCGAGGCCCGCCAGGCCTATGAGCAGGTGCTGCAGCAGGAGGACCTCTCGTCGGCCGAGCGCGTCCAGGTTGAGTTGCGCCTGGGTCGCTGTGCCCTGGCCCTGGAGGACAGCGACGCGGCCCTGCGCCACCACGAGGCGGCCCTGCAGCTCGACCCCGAGGATCGGGAGACCTTGCACACGCTCGTCACGTTGCGCATGACCCGGCAAGAGTGGCGCGAAGCGGTGGCCCTCAAACGCCAGGCCGCCGCCCTGTGCGAGAGCGACGAGGAGAAGGCGCAGGCCTGGGAGGACATCGGCGATGTCCTGCGCGAGAAGCTTGACGATCGCACGGGCGCCATGAACGCGTACAACGAATCTCTGGCCGTGCAGCCCGCCCGGCGGCAGGCCCTGTACAAGACGCTGGATCACTACACGGCGGACAGGCAGTGGCCGCAGGCGGTGGAGGTTCTGTCCAAGGTGGCCGCGCTGGAGACCGAGCCCGCCGTGCGCGCCAAGTGCCGCTACTCGCTGGCTGTCATTCACCGTGACGAGCTGAAGGATCGGGTCAAGGCCATCGAGCTGTTCAACCAGGTGCTGGAGGACAGCCCCACGTGGACGCGCGCCTTCGACGCCGTCGAGCGCCTGCTCACCGAGGCCAAGGACTGGAAGGAGCTGGCGCGCGCCTACCGCAAGCAACTGCGCCGCATGCCCGCCGATGCGCCGGTGGAGAGCAAGCTGCGCCTGTGGGACGCCTTGGCCGAGGTGGTGCTCAAGCACCTGGAGAATCGCGAGAGCGCCAGCGTGGCGCTGGAGGTGGCCAGCTCGCTCGACCCGGACAACCTGTCCCGCCAGGAGCAACTGGCCCAGCTCTACTACGAGATGGGCCCGTCGGCAGCGGATAAGGCCGTCGCCCAGCACCAGATGCTGATTGCCAAGCGGCCCGATCGCCTGGAGTCGTACCGTGCGCTGGCGGCCCTGTTCTTCCAAGCCGGCGCGCACGACAAGATGTGGTGTGTGGCCGGCGCGCTGACCGTGTTGGGCAAGGCCGATCCGCCGCTGCGCACCCTCTACGAGGGCTATCGCCCCGGTCAGTTGCCCAACACCGCGGCCAAAATGACCGACGATCTGTGGCGCAAGGTCCTGCATCCGAACGAGGACCCGTACATCAGCGCGCTGCTCAGCCTGCTCTCGCCCGCCATCGCCATGAGCACGGCCCAGCCTCACAAGGTCATGGGCCTGGATCGCAATTCGCGCGTGGACCTGTCGGGACCGAGCTGGCCCTACGCCTCGGCCCTGCGCTACGTCGCCACCAGCATCGAGTCGCCACTGCCCGACGTGTTCGTGCGCGCGGATGTGCCCGCCTCGTTGTCCATCGTGAATCTGCGCGACAAGAACGTGCTCACGCCGACCCTCATCGTGGGCAACGGCTTCCAATGGACCGCGCAGAGCGAGGTCCTCTTCGACTTGGCCAAACGTCTGGTGTTCATGCGGCCGGAGCGCTTCCCGCGTTTTGCGGTGGCCACGCCCGCGGCGCTGGAGGTGGCCCTGCGCGCGGCTCTGCGCCTGGGGGGAACGTCCATCAGCGCGGGCGACCACACGGCCGAGGTGGACCAGATGGCCAAGCAGCTCGACGGCCTGCTCACCGTGCCGCTCAAGGCCGAGCTGAAGGTGCTGGCCAAGCAGTACATCGAAGCCCACGGCGACAGCCTGTCCGTGCCCGAGTGGATCGTGGCCTCGGATCTGAGCGCCGCGCGCGCCGCTCTCGTCCTCTCGGGTGACATCGTGGCCGCCGCCCGCGTGCTGAGCGCCGAGCCCTTGGGCCAGAGCTTCCTGTCGGTCCAGGAGCGCATCAACGATCTGCTTGCCTTCTCGGTGAGCGACGAACACTTCGCCGTGCGCGCCGCCCTCGGCCTGCAGGTCGACGTGGCCCCGCTCAAACAGGCCGGCGTGCAGCCTCGTCTCAGCCAGGTGCAGACCAAAGTCACGCGCTGAACCCGGCGGGGCATCCCTGGCTGGAGAGCGGCGACGGGGGCGGCTGTTCCGCCCAGGCCGGGGAGCGCCCCAGGGCCCCAAAGAGGCTCCTTTGCGCGTCAAAGAAACGCGCGTGAATCCGCCGCGTTTCGGCCGTGTTTCCCCGCGGCAAAAGGCCGGCTAATTCGAACCGGGCCTAGTTGCGCTCGCATCGGGCAACTGCTTCCCTGGGTTGGTAACCGCTACCCAAGGAGATGCAGATGCGCAAGCCCACTTTGATTCCGGTGCTCGTCCTCCCCCTGCTGGCCGGTCAGGCGCTGGCCCAGGACGACCCGGCCGCAGCCCCCGCTCCTGCCGTCGCGTCCGCAACGGAGCCCACGGCGCCCACTGCCCCGGCCACGCCGCCCGTGTCGTTCACCTGGGAAGGCCTGGTGGACATGTACTACATGTACAACTTCACGGGTGACCCCTCGACCCAGGGTCCGTTGCTGCGCAACTTCGACAAGACGGCCAACAGCTTCTCCCTGTCCTTCGCCAAACTGGCCGCGGGCGTGGATACGGAAAGGGTCGCCTTCCGTGTCGACCTGGGCGCGGGTCATACCGCGGCCATCATCAATGCCGGCAGCCTGGCCTCGTCGAACGCCATCTACCCGGAGATCGCGGATTCCGAGTACACGAACGACTTCCTCGTCGAACAGGCCTACGGCACGCTGAAGCTCACCTCGTCCCTCAGCCTGGACGTGGGCCGCTTCGTGACCAGTGCGGGCGCCGAGGTCATCGAGGCCAACAAGAACTGGCTGTACAGCCGCTCGTTCCTGTTCTACGGGATTCCGCTCCTGCACACGGGCGCGCGCGTGAACGCGCAGCTCACTCCGGCCCTCAAGGTTCAGCTGAGCCTGGTCAATGGCTGGAACAACGACCCCGATAACAACGTGGGCAAGACGGGTGGCGTGTCGGTCCTCTTCTCGCCGCCGGACAGCGGCCTGAACGTCGCGGTCAACAGCTACTTCGGCAAGGAGGACAACAACTCGGGTGGCGACGTGCGCTTCTTGCTCGACGGCGTCGTGACCAAGGACATCGGCAGCCTCTCGCTGGGTGCCAACGTGGACTACGTGAAGCAGGGCGACCTTTGGTGGGTGGGCGGTGCGCTCATGGCCCGCTACTTCCTCAGCGATTCGCTCAATCTGGCCGCGCGTGGTGAGCTCATCAAGAGCAAGGCCGGAGCGTTCGACATTCTTCTCACCGAGGACGCGCTCCTGTACGAGGGCACGGCCATGGTCGGCTACGTGGTGGCCAAGCACTTCGAGGTGCGTGCCGAGGCGCGTGCTGACTTCTCGAACAAGGAACTGTTCCGCAAGGGTGAGGAGCCCCGCAAGAACCAGTTCACCGGCACGCTCGCTTTCTTGACCTATTTCTAGGCCGTTCCGCGAACGGAAGGACAAACCCCATGAAGAAGATCGAAGCCATCATCAAGCCCTTCAAACTCGACGAGCTCAAGGATCGCCTGCGTCAGGTGGGCGCGCAGGGTATGACGGTCTCCGAGGTGCGCGGTTTCGGCCGCACCGGCGGCAAGAAGGAGGTCTACCGAGGCTCGGCCTATGTGGTCGACTTCGTGCCCAAGATCCGCATCCAGATCGTCGTCGCCGATGACATGGTGGCTCCCATCGTCGAGGCCATCATGTCCACGGCGCGCACGGGTGACATCGGCGACGGCAAGATCTTCGTCGGGCCGGTCGAGGAGGTCATCCGCATCCGCACCGGCGAACGCGGCAACGACGCCCTGTAGTCAGCGGAGGCATCAGCATGAATTCCGTCGGGCGGAAATCGGTTTTCCTGTCACGCGCCGATCGGCGCCATCAGGATCGCGCCAGGTTCATCGAGGCATTTGAATCGTTGACCGGTTTCCGCCCGACGTCGGCCTGCCCCGACGCCTTGCCGGGGCAGTTCTTGGATCGCGCGGCGCCCACGCCGGCGGAGCTCTTGTCGAGCGTGGGCCACCGTCTGGAGCCGCGCACCGTGAACGCGCTTCGCCGGCAAGTGGCCGGCATGGTCGACATGGGACCCTGGACCTACCGGCGCCTGCTCTACGTGCGTGGATTCGGCCTGTTCTGTCTGATTGACGTGATGAAGGCGCTCGCCGAAAGTGGCGCCTGTCGTGACCGAGACACTGATTGCGCTCCTGCTGCTCATTGCGGCGGCGAAAGTCGGAGCTAGCCTCGCTGTACGCTTGCGCCAGCCGCCCGTGCTGGGCGAGTTGGCCGCCGGTCTCGTGCTGGGCAACTTGGGCCTGGCTGGCCTGCACCAGCTCGACTTTCTGCGCAGCGACAGCCACATCGCCTTTCTGGCCGAGTTGGGTGTCATCCTGCTTCTCTTCGAGGTGGGCCTGCAGTCCAACCTCAAAGAGATGGCGCGCGTGGGCACCTCGGCTTTTCTCGTGGCGACGGTGGGCGTGCTGGTGCCCATGGGCCTTGGTTTCGGCCTAGCCAGTCTGCTCGTGCCGCACACCTCCTTCGCCGTGCCGCTCTTCCTGGGCGCCTCATTATCCGCGACCAGCGTGGGCATCACGGCGCGTGTGTTCCAGGATCTGGGCTACACGCGCACGCCCGAAGCCCAAATCGTCCTCGGCGCCGCGGTCATCGACGACGTGATGGGCCTGGTGGTGCTGGCCGTGGTGGGCGGCATTATCGGCGCGGCCAACGGAACGGCGAGCTTGTCCTTGCTCTCCCTGCTGCTCATCGTGGGCAAGGCGGCGGCCTTTCTGGTGGGCGCCGTGCTGGTGGGCGTGGCGCTTTCTCCGCGGCTCTTCGCCGCGGCCTTCCACCTGAAGTCCGACAACGTCCTGCTGGCCGGCGGGCTGTTCATCTGCTTCCTTTTTTCCCTGGCCGCCAACGCCGTGGGTCTGGCCCCCATCGTGGGCGCCTTCGCGGCGGGCCTGGTCCTGGAGCCCGTGCATTACCGCCGCTTTCTGGCCGAGGGCGATCGCGAGCTGGGCCACATGGTCGAGCCGCTCACCGCGTTCCTGGTGCCCATCTTCTTCGTGCTCATGGGCGTCCGCGTGGACCTCTCCGCGCTGGCCAGCCCCGGCGTGGTCCTTCTGGCCCTGGCCCTCACCGTGGCCGGCGCGCTGGGCAAGCAGGCGTGCGGCCTGGCCGTGCTCCGTCGCGGCACCGACCGCTTGACCGTGGGCATTGGCATGATCCCGCGCGGCGAGGTGGGCCTCATCTTCGCCAACATGGGCCTGGCCCTCAAGGTGGGCTCCGAACCCATCCTCACCAGCGCGACCTTCAGCGCCATCGTCATCATGGTCATGCTCACCACGCTCATGACGCCGCCGCTGCTCAAGTGGAGCGTGGGTCGCAAGGCCTCCGGGCGTCAGGGCGAGCTCGACAGGGTGGCCTGACGAGCGGGAGGAGAACACGGTCCACATCGTTCATAATCGTCGTACATGGACGCGATCGAGACAGTGACAGAGCTCTTCCTGGCGCGGGCGCGGGAGCGCTTGCTGGTCGTGACGGGCGCGGGTATCAGCCTGGCCAGCGGGATCCCGACCTTTCGCGGCGACGACCCAAAGGCGATCTGGAAGCACGACGTGACCGAGCTCGGAACGTTTCGCTACTTCAGACAGGATCCGGTGGGCTCGTGGCGCTGGTACCTGTCACGTTTTGCCAAGACCATGGGGGCGCGGCCCAACCCGGCCCACACGGCGCTGGTCGCGCTGGAGGACGCGTGTACAGCCGCCGGGGGCGAGCTGCTGCTCGTGACCCAGAACATCGACGGCCTGCACCGCCAGGCCGGCTCGCGCAATCTGGTCGAAGTCCACGGCCGCGCCGACCGTGTTCGCTGCGCGCGACGTGGCTGCAGCAACGCCGAGCCCGCGGGCTCGCTGCCGTGCACGGACCTTGATCTGCACAGGTTCCAGACCGATCCCTGCGAGGCCAACCTGCCACGCTGTCCGCGCTGCCACGCGGTGCTGCGACAGCACGTGCTGTGGTTCGACGAATGCTACGACAGCCACCAGGATTACCAGTGGGAGCGCGTGGTCCAGGCGTCGACCTCGTGCGCTGCCGTGCTTTTCGTCGGCACGTCGTTTTCCGTCGGGGTGACCCAGTTGATCCTGAGCGCTGCCCTGGACCGCGGCGTACCAGTGCTGTCGATCGATCCCGCGGGCGCGACGGAGGCCGGCGTGCCGTGCCTGCGGGCGCGCGCCGAGGACCTGCTGCCAGCCGTGGCCAACGCCGTCAGGTCGAGGAAGACCCTGGCCAGAATGCAACCCTGATTGGACGTGCGCGACACGCCGGGAACGTGCTCCTTGTTTCCCGGACCACCCCGGCGTCTTCGCTCAGGAGTCGATGACCAGAATCGTCGAGGTCTGGTTGATGTGTCCGATGTAGGCCTCGCCGTAGGTGCTGAAGCCCAGCGTGGGCACGCGCTGGAAGAGATCGCCGTAGGCCTCGCTCTGGCCCTTGGCCTTGAGTTCCAAGGTGCGCAGGATGCAGTGGAAATTCAGGAGCGCGCTCGGCTCGCCCACGGCCTCGAGTGCCCTGGCCGTGTCGGCCACGATGTCCGTGGACTCCAGGACCTGCAGCTGCATGCCTTCCAGGATCTGGCAGTAGAAGCGCACGGCGCTGCCCACGACCGCCTGCGGGCTGCGCACGAAGGGCTCGCCCTCGGCCATGAGCCCCAGGGGGTGTCTCATGAACTGCTCGGCCAGACTGGCCACGGGCACGCCCAGGGCGCTGGCATAGGCCTCGGCCGCAGGGCGTCCGTCGAACTCCAGGACTTCACGTGCCTTCTCGTTCACCCTCGTGGCTATCAGGGCCGTGGGTAGCACGCGAAAGCTTTGGGTCTTGATCACGCGGAAAGGTGCGCACAGCTCGAGCAGGGCTAGCGCGGCCACATTGGAGTAGGTCTTGCCGCCGACGAAGACATGCGTCCTCTTGAACTGCAGGTCGTCGCCGGCCGAGCCGCCGATGAAGGTTAGGTCGCTCTGGTTGCCCAGTTCGTCCATGATCGTCTCTTCGGCGCCGGACAGGCCGTCACACAGGATGAGGCCGCAGACGCGCGCGGCGTCTAGTGCGGGCAGCTTGCTGCCGGTGCTGGTCTCCAGCCTGCTCAGCGCCGCTTTGGTCGCAGACCGCGCATCGGTCGCCACGTTCTCGGCCAGCGCGACGTGGACCTGCTTCACCAACTCGGAGCCGAGCGCCATGGCTACCAACGACTGGTCGAACAGATGACCAGAAACGATCTCCCCCGCCGTGGTGCAACCCAAAAGCGCCGCGTCCGGGAAAGCGGCAGCCATTTGGCGCGCCAACGTGGCCGGCTCGTACTGCGACGACGCGAAGTAGAGCACCAGCTTGACGTCCGGGTCGCCCAAGCTCTGCTTGAGCGATGCGACGGCAGCCGCGGAATCGGTCTGCTTGGAGAAACCAGTCTTTGCCTTCATGTGCTTACTCCTGCCTATCCGACGGTGACGCCCATCTCGGCCCCGAGCGCCACGACCCTTGCAACGATCGCCGGATCGTCCGCAGCAGTTGAAGAGAACTTGGCGGGGTCGAAGCCCTTGAGGATCAACTTGGTCCTCGTCGTCGAGGCGAAGAGCGGGTTGGCCGCCGCGCGCTGACGGATGATCTCCTCGAGCATGAACTTGATCTTTCCGGGCATGCGTCTGTTTCCTCGGGTTGCGTCGGGTTCCGGCAATCGGCATCTGCGCGCGTTGACTTTAGCGGCACACCATCCCGAAAACGTGCCTGGCGCCTATCCCTGAGAACGTGCCTGACGCTCATCGAGATCCGCCGGCCTGACGTCGCACCGTCGTTGGTTTAGTGGGCTGCCGGTTGGGCGTGCGGGATGAGCCGATGGGCTCACTCCGCGGCGAGGTGAGCACTCTGGGGCGGGAACTCTCTTGCCAACCGAGGCGTGAGAAGGGCCAAGTTGGTTGGCGAGTTTTTCCGACGGAGGCTGCGAAGCGGGTCGCAAGATCGAGCGGCGGCCGGCCCCAATGCCGTCTGTGACGGGCGCACCAGGCGGCTCGCACCACGGCCCGCGCCTTGCTGTTCGGCTCCTACGAGGCCCCATCCGACTGACCAGCGGGGCCGAGGAGGTTCCATGACACGCTCGACGTTTCGAGGCCCGAGATCTGCCCAGACGGTCATGTTTGCCGTGGCGATCCTTGAGGCCGCCTGCAACGGACACTCGCTCAGCCAACCCGGTCGCGACAGGGGACAGCAGACCGATGGCTTGAGCGCCATCAACCCGCGGCGCGATCTCGATCTGCTCTTCGTGATCGACAACTCCGGATCCATGGAAGAAGCGCAGGCCAGCCTGGCCGCCAACTTCCCCCTCATGATCAAGGAGCTGGAGGCGCTTCCACAGGGTATGCCCGACGTGCATATCGCCGTCGTGTCCAGCGACTTCGGCGCGGGCGTTACCAACGGAGCCTGCCCCACCTACCTGGGTGATCACGGGCGGTTCTTGGTCAACAAGGGCTGCGGCGTGAAGGACGGCGCGCGCTGGCTGGAATCGCTGGAACACGGACAGCAGACGAATTTCGAGGGGGATCTGGCCGGCACGTTCGGTTGCCTAACCAAGTTGGGAACGGAGGGCTGCGGCTACGAACATCAGTTGCAGTCCATGCGTATTGCCCTGTCCGACGTCAACCCGGAGAACCAGGGCTTCCTGCGCCAAGAGGCCGCGTTGGGAATCATCATCGTCACCGATGAAGACGACTGCTCTGCCCCGCCCAACTCCGAGCTGTTCCTCGGATCACGCCCCGGCGAGGTCGCCACTCTTCGCTGCGCCTCCGAGGGGCACCTGTGCGACGGCGAGGCGCCGCCCCAGCACGCGTTCTCGACGAACCTGGACTCGTGCCAACCGCGCGATGGGGGCGAGCTCATCCGTGTCCAGGAATTCGTGGATTTCGTCAGACAGCTCAAGCCGCGGCCCGACGAGCAGATCCTGGTGGCCGGCATCATCGGCTGGCCCATGGACGACGGGCCACACCGGTATCAATACGGCGAAGACACCGAGTCGAGCGCAGCCAAACCGGGCGACATAGACTACCTGCCCACCTGCAACGTGGCAGGCGCGGGTAAGGCCTACGCGGGCCTGCGCCTCAAGCAATTCATCGACGCTTTCGGCGGGAAGGGCAGCACGCACAGCATCTGCGGCGCGGACTTCCGTTCAGCCATGCAGAAGATCGGTGAGGCGCTTGGGACCATCATCAAACCCGCCTGTGTCAACGCCAGACCGGTGGACACGGATCTGGCGACCCCGGGCCTGCAGGTCGACTGCCAGGTCTCGTACCTGATCCCGGTGGAAGGCGAACGGCCCCGGGAAGAAGCGCTGCCCTCGTGCGAGACCGAGGGCCAGGCCCCCTGCTGGACGCTGGTCGAAGACCAACTCTGCGCGGAGTCGGGCGCGCCCTATCGGATCAGCGTCGACGACGGTGGCAACCAGGCGCCCAAGGGCACCCTGCTCTCCCTGCGCTGTCTGACCTGCCCAGATTGGGAGGACCCGGGCTGCCAGTAAGCCGGGATGCAGCACCGCGAGGCGCTCTCGCCACGAGCGCTGGCCGGACGCTGTGCTCGATGCCCGCTGGACGTGGCGCGTGCGCCACAGGGCGCGATCGATGCCGGCGGGAATTGGGGGCTGGCGGGCGGCACAGAAGCTGCTTTGATGGCGGGCATGTCCTCCCTGACTCGACGCGAGTTGCTTCGGCAGAAGGTCCAATCACGGCCCGCATGGGTCCTGGGCGTCTTCGCGGCTTTTCTGTCCTATGCGTCGGCTGGCTGTCTGTCGAACGAGTACGTGATCCCGAAGGAGGAGCTGGCCCGGCTGGCCCAGGTGCCGCCCGAAACGCGTGGCCAACGCGTCTTGGTCGTGCAGAGCCTGGGTGACCGGCGCGGCGATGCGCTAGAGCAGCCCGTGCAGACGGACTATGCGGATGGGGAAGACCAGGGCCTTCCGGATGGCGATCTCGCGGTCAACGTGGGTGTGGCCATCGCCATCGACGGCAGCCCCCACCACCGCGGTCACGGGGTCCACGCGGGGCCGTCCGGTCCGGGGTTCCACTCAGGCGCCGCGGCGGCTCCCACGCCACCGCCGCGCCCTGCGAAAACGGCTCCGCGCGGCTCTTCCGGGGGCGGCAGCTTCAGCGGCGGCGGGGGCGGCGGCGGGGGTGACGACTTGGCCGTCGTGGCGATCATCGTGGTCGCCATCGCGGTGCTGGCCGCGGCTGGTTTGGCGGTCACCGAGGGCGTGCGCTACGACGGGGCCGTGCAGATCTCGCCCTGGCAGCCCTTGCACTTGAAGATCCCGGGGCAAGGCGAGCAGGTCGTGGCCCTGGGCGATCTGCAGCCGTCCCAGGCCGCGGCCGCCGAGAGCGCTACGGTCATGGACGATGAGGGCTGGGGCATGAACCGCGTGGAGAGGCGCCCGCTCGATCGCAAGGGTTTGGCCTTCAAGGTCGACGTGGGCGGTCTGCAGTCGCTGTGTGCCTGCTACTCGGTGGCCGGCGTGGGCTCGCACATCCAGTTGGGCTACTTCCCGCACCATCGTTTGGGCCTGCTGGCCTCGCTGAGCCTGGCCGGGGGCACGGACGATTTCGGCCACACGTTCCAGCGCCATTCGGTGGGAGCGGAGGTGCAATGGTTCCCGCTGAACCTGTGGCGGCTGCACCTGGGCGGCTTTGGCCACGTGGGCAGTCAGTACGCCTCCGACGAGGAGGCCGGCAGCCGGAGCGGCCTGGCCTGGGGCGGAGGCGCCATCCTCGAATTGGCCCTTACCACACGACTGGCGCTCATGTTCCGCGGCGACTGGACCACGGCCAAGGTGGGCCGGCCGGCCGCGGGCGGTGAATCGTGGAACGACTCGTCCATGATCACGGGCGGATTGGCGATCTACTGACGTTAGCCGCCGAGCGGTGAACGACGGACTGGAAAAGCCGACCATTCCAGGGAGGATCAACGAGGAGAAGAACCATGAGCCTGAAACAAGCATCGGAAGCCTCCCCATTGCCGCCCGCCTCGCCGCTCGAATTGGCCGCGCTGGTCGCCTATCAGGACGGCGGCATCGTCAGCCGAACCCTGCTCAAGACTGGGGGCGGCACACTGACCGTCTTCGCCTTCGATGCGGGGCAGTCCCTGTCCGAGCACACGGCACCGTTCGATGCCCTGGTACAGGTGCTCGACGGCGAGGTCGAGTTGGTCATCGGGGGCAAGCCGGTCCCCGCCAAGGCCGGGCAGACGGTGCTGATGCCGGCCAACGTCCCGCACGCGGTCAACGCCACGACGCGCCTCAAGATGCTGCTGACCATGATTCGCGACAGGCCCTGATTCGGTCGAGCCCCGCGGCGGCTCTGCTGGGCGAGATGATCGGGGCTTTGTTATGATCGAGTCGCGTGCTGAAACGCGTCCTCGCTTCGCTGCTCTTCTTCGGTTCGCTGTGCTTCTCGCCGAGGGGAGATGGCGGGCTCTCGGACGTGGTGCAGCGCCAGATTGAAGGGGCACGGCCCGCGGCTCAAGCTCCCGCGCCGCCCAGCTTCGAGGCGGTGTACGACATGGAGGCGCCGCGCGAGCCCCCGCGTGCGAGGCTGGTCCCGTCGAGCTTCCCGCGCTTTCTCGATCCGTTGCCCGGTGAGCCGCGGGATTGGCAGGGACCGCGGCCCAACGGCCCCGCGCCCCGCGAGCGCCAGGTCCTCCTCACCTTCGACGACGGCCCTGACCTGCAGGGCACCACGGCCATCATGGAGGAATTGGGTCGACGGGGGCTCAAGGCCGTGTTCTTCGTCTCGGCCCGCCACATCGTGCGCAATCAACCTGCCGACCTGGCGCGACGCGAGCTGCTGCGCAAGCTGGCTCAACGCGGCCACCACGTGGGCAATCACACCATGAACCATCTCGATCTCTGCCGCTCGCCCGAGGCCATGGCCTACGAGATCGACAGCGCCGCCGAGATCATCACCTACTCGACCGGCGTGCGCCCCTTCCTGTTCCGGTCGCCCTACGGCGCGCGCTGCCGGCAACTGGACCGAGCCCTCGCCGAGCGCGACACGATTCAGGTGGGCTGGAACGTGGATCCGCAGGAGTGGCGCGGCGACGACGAAAACGCCATCTACAACCACGTGGTCGCCCGCCTGGCCCGGGCCACCGGTCCCGTCATCTTGCTCCTGCACGACCGCAGCCTGGCCGCCGGGCGTGCCCTGGCGCGCATTCTCGATTGGCTCGACCGAGAGCAGGCGCGCGTGGCCCGCGAGGGTGGCTTGCCCATCCGCGTGGTGGACTACACCGTGCTGCTGGCCAACCCGCCCGCGGCGCCCGTTGCCGCGGCATCGCACTGAAGCGATCCGCGCCAGAAGCCCAGGCTCGGGTTACAGTCGGGGGCGCATGAGCACGACGGTCCTGATTGTCGACGACGAGAAGAACATCCGCCGCACGGTGCGCATGGTCCTCGAGGGCGAGGGCTACGGCGTGGAGGAGGCGTCGAGTGGCGAAGAGGCGCTGGCCCGCATGCCCGACATCGCGCCAGATGTGGTCCTGCTCGACGTGCAGCTCCCGGGCATCTCGGGTCTGGACATGCTGGAGACGCTGAAGAAACGCGAGGACAGTCCCGATCCGGCGGTGATCATGATCTCCGGCCACGGCACGCTGGCCGATGCGGTTCGCGCCACCAAGGCCGGGGCCTACGATTTTCTGGAGAAGCCGCTCGATCGCGAGCGCCTCATGGTGACCCTGCGCAACGCCGTCGAGCGGCGGGCCATGGCGCGCGAAGTGGCCGGCCTGCGCGCCCTAACCGAGGGCCGTTGGGAGATGGTGGGCAAGAGCGCCGCCATGGGCGTCCTGTTCTCGCAGATCGCCAAGGTGGCGCCCACGCGCACGCGCGTGCTCATCACGGGCGAATCGGGCACGGGCAAGGAGCTCATCGCCCGCGCCATCCACCGCGAGAGCCCGCTGCGCGACCGCCCGTTCGTGAAAGTGAACTGCGCGGCCATTCCCCCCGACCTCATCGAATCCGAGCTGTTCGGACACGAGCGCGGCGCCTTCACCGGTGCGGCGGCGCGCAAGAAGGGCCTGTTCGAATTGGCCGACGGTGGCACCATCTTCCTCGACGAGATCGGCGATATGGCCCTGCCCGCCCAGGCCAAGGTGCTGCGCGTTCTGCAGTCGGGCGAGCTGTCACGCGTGGGCAGCGAGGGCACTTTGAAGGTCGATGTGCGGGTGCTGGCCGCCACCAACCGCGATCTGCCCGCCGCCGTGGCCGCGGGCCAGTTCCGCGAGGACCTGTATTTCCGCCTGGCCGTGGTGCCCCTGCGCGCCCCTGTCCTGCGCGACCGCGCCGAAGACGTGCCGCTGCTGTGCAAGGCCTTCGTCGATCAGATCGCGCGCGAAAACGGGCTCAAGGAGAAACCCATCACGCCCGAGGCGTTGCAGGTTCTCTCGGGCTACACCTGGCCGGGCAACGTGCGCGAGTTGCGCAACGTGATCGAACGACTGGTCATCCTGTCCGAAGAGAGCATCGGCGTGGGCGATCTGCCCGAAGAGATCATGGCCGAGGTGGCCCGGCAGAAGCGCCCTGCCCAGCCCATGGCCTCGGCCGTCGACATTCCTGCCGAGGCCCGCAACCTGCCCCTGCGCGAGCTGCGCGACATGGTCGAGCGCCAATACATCCGCAGCAAGCTCGACGAGAACGCCTGGAACATCTCCCGCACCGCCCAACTCCTGGACATCGAGCGCACCAACCTGCACAAGAAGATGCGCGCCCTCGGCATCAGCCGTGAGGATCGCCAGAGCGACAAAGACGATAGACCGGAATAGTCGCGCCCCGGATCACGGACGAAGGGCGGGAAGGGACTCCCTCCGGCCCCGTCTTCGTTCGCGGAGAAGCCCCGGACTACTTCTTCGTCAGCTCCTCGAGCCAGCCCGAAATCTTCTTCTCTCGCTTGTCCATTTCCACGCGCACCTCGGCCAGCGGCTTTTCGTCGCCCTTGAACGACATCGCGATGGCCTCGGGGTAGTCATTGGCCAGCATGTTGAGGCTGACGTCGTGATCGGTGGCGATGTTGGAATTGCCGCCCTTGGGATCGATGCTCTGAAGCACCTTGGCCTGCGCCTCGATGCCCTTGCGCATGGAGGCCGCCAGCTTGATGACCTGCTCCACCGCGTCGGGCTTGCCCTTCAGGTTGACCGCCGCATCCTCCAACTGCTGGCGCGCCTTCTTCTCGAAGGCGAACAGCGCCTTGTGTTTGGGCAGCTTGCCCTTGTCGAACTTCTTCAGGCGGGCCGCTTCCTGCGCGGCGAGCTGGGCGGCCAGGGCCTCATCCTCGGCCTTCTTCTTCTTCCACAGCTCGTACTTCTCCATCATGGTCAGCTTGCGATCCGCGGACGCGTCGGACGGAGCGCCCGCGTCCACGGCCACGGGCTGAGACCGCGGCGGAGGCGGTGGGGGCGGCGTGGGCTTGGCCGGCGCCTGAGGCGTGCTGTTCTCCGTGCACGCGACGGATAGGCTCAACAACCCGAATCCCAACACCAGAGCGATGAGCTTCATATGACTCCTATACACCGAATGGCCCAAATGCTTCCACAGCCGCTCAAGGGCAAGTCGAGGGTGCCTTCAGATTGCTGCGCAGGCTGCTGATCGTGTTGCCCCAATTCGAGTTGGGATTGTACTGGCTGATGGCGATCACGCCGTCAGCCATGCGCGCGTTAATGTTGGCGACCACGTCCCAAGCCGCATCGTGGCCCGCGGA
>JAEXQJ010000192.1 GCA_023438785.1 Pseudomonadota bacterium | reverse complement strand
GGCCAAGGGAGAGGCACGGGGTCGCGCCGAGGGGCTGCGCGAGGGTCAGGCAAAGGGACGCGAGGAGGGGCGGCAGGAAGGGCGCGACGAGGGACTGCGCGAAGGTGAGGCGAAGGCGATCCTGGCGATCCTGCGGGGGCGCGGGATTGCGGTCAGCGACGAGGAGGCCTCGCGCATCCTGGCCTGCCAAGACGAAGCCCAACTCGCCCGGTTTCTAGAGCGCGTTTTGTCCGTGGTGTCGGCGGCGGCGTTGTGGCGGTGAGTTGACCGGGCACGAGCGGTCTCTGGCGTTCTGATGGACCAGGAGCCGACCGGCCCGGCGAAGCTCGGCGCGGATGCACGCGAGGTCGGGCGCGACGCACGGTTGCCGGCTACGACGCAGAGGCGACAGGGGCCGCGACAGGTGCTTCGGTTCGACGTCAATCAGCCCGCGGCGCGTGACCGTCGAGCGCGAGCGGTTCGGGCGAGAAACGAGCAGCGGGCATCGGGCTTCGCTTGCCGTACACTCAGCGGCCCCTCGTGAAGCTCGCCCTTGTCTATCCGCCGGCCTGCGACCCCACGGCGCCCTACCCGGCCCTGCCCGCGCTGGCGGGGTTTCTGCGGCCTCAGGGCGTGGACGTCACTCTCATCGACGCCAACCTGGAGGGATTTCTGGGGCTGCTGCGGCGCGAGCCTCTGGCCGCGCTGGGCGAGCGCATCGAGCGGCGGGTGGCGGCGCTCCAGCGACGGCGCGCCCTCGATCACCAGGGGCAACTGGAGCTGCTGACTCTGCTGCGCGTGCGCGACCAGGCACGCGCCGTGCCCGCGGGCGTGGGCCAGGCGCTCGAGGTCCTGCGCGCGCCGGAACGCTTCTACGATCCCGAGGCCTACGCGACGGCGGTGGACACGGTGGATGCGGCGCTGCGGGTGATCTCGGCGGCGCACGCGCCTTTGCACCTGGATTTTCTGGCCTATCGCACGCCGTTTGCCCTGACCTCGCCGGAGGAGATCGCGCGCGACGCGGCCCACGATCCCTTCGACGGCGTCATGACCCGCCCGCTGATTCGGCGGCTGCGCGACATGGACGTCATCGGCCTGTCGGTGTGTTTCCCGGGGCAATTGGCGCCCGCGTATGCGCTGGCGCTCAAGCTCAAGCGCGCCCTGCCCCACGTGCACCTGACGGCGGGGGGACCGGCGCTGACGCAGATCCTGCTGCGGCTGCAGGGGGCGGGGCTGCGCCAGGGCTTGGGCGCCCTGGACAGCGCCGTGCTCTTCGAGGGCGAGCACACGCTGCTGTCGCTGTGCCGCGCCCTGGAGCGCGACCAGCCGCTCGATGCCATTCCCAATCTGGTGCTGCCGCATGCGGAGCTGGGCGCGCGGCGGGTGCCGGGCCCGCCCAGCGTCGATCTGCGCACCCTGCCCGCCCCTGATTTCGACGGGCTGCCCCTGGACCGCTATCTCTCGCCGCACCTGCTTTTGCCCTACGATCCCACGCGCGGCTGCTACTGGGGGCGCTGCGCTTTCTGTCACTACGGGCTCACCGACGCGGGGACGGCCCGCTACCGCGAGCGCCCGCTGGATACTGTGATCGAGCACCTCACGCGGCTCTCGCACCGCTACCAGACGCGCTACTTCTATTTTTCGCAGGACTCGGTGGCGCCCAAGACGCTGGTTCGTCTGGCGGATGCCTTGGCGCACACGGATCTGGATCTGCGGTGGGGCACGGACCTGCGCCCCGAGCCCTATCTGACGGCAGAGCGTTGCCAGAGGCTGCGGCGGGGCGGGGCGGTGGCGTGCAGCCTGGGCGTGGAATCGGCCCACCCGCGCGTGCTCGGGCTCATCGACAAGGGCATCACGCCCCACGCGGCCAAGCTGGCGGTTCGTCACCTGGCCCAGGCCGGCATCGCGGCGGAGCTGATGTGCTTCACCGACTTCCCCACGGAGAGTTACGGCGAGGCCCTGGACACGCTGCAGTTCTTGGCTGACGAGGCCGCGTCCATCGCGGCCTTCATCGTGGGGCAGTTCGAGCTGACCCACGGCTCGGCCGTGGCGCGCGCGCCGGAGCGCTTCGGCCTGCGCGAGATCTGGAGCGTGACCGGCGATGCCTTGGGAACGGCCCTCTTCTTCGCTGAGCGGCGTCGCGCCAAGACGCCCCAGCAGCGGGCCCGCCTGGAGCAGGCGCTCGATGAGCTGGCCCAAGGCTGGCTCTTGCGCCCCTATCCCTGGGCCGGCTCGCTGTCCACGGCGCACACGCTGTTCCACTACGACCATTTCGGACCGGGCGTGTTCCGCGATCTGGCGGGTCAGGTGCGCGGCGGTGTGGGGGGCGCGCGGCCGCGCACCCGGCGCGCGCGCTACGCGATGGAGGATCTGGTCCGCGCCGAGGAGCGCGAGGCCGATGTGTGGCACGAGTTGCTGCAGGTGCGCCGGCACATCTCGCGCCAGGCCTACGACGCCCTGGCCGCGGGCCTGCCCGTGCTCAAGCCACGAAAGCGCGGGTGAGGCGCGCGGCCGCCGAGATCGCGGCTAGTCGGTGGGCCGGTTCGACTGGATGGGCTCCAGGGCCCAGGTCCCTTTGGCGGCCGGGTGGGCCACCAGCGAGAACTCGGTCAGGGTGCCGTTGCACTCCAGGTCACCCTGGGCCTGCAAGCTGAACGAGGCCTTCTTGCCCTTGCCCGTCTTGACCACGCGGTAACGGTAGCTCAGCGGCCCCTCGGGACTGAACTGCAGCGCCTTCCAGGTGGGGTGTTCCCAGTCGGCCGCGCTGGAGGCACAGAGGTTTTTCGGCTGGCCACAGCACGATGGGCCGGGGGTCCAGGGCGCGCTGGTTAGCTGCGCCTGGCACTTGCCCGTGCACGCCTCCAGCGCCGAGGCCATGGCGCGCAGGTTGATCTCGGCCTCACTCGCGCGCGCGGTCCTCAGGTACTTGGTGAACCCTGGAACGGCGACGGCCGCCCCCATACCGACCAGGTAAAAGGCGCCCCCGCTGGCGGGCATGCGGTAGCGGCTCACCAGGGCGTTGCCCTCCAGACGTGGCTCGATTTCGGCGAACAGGCGCCGGACCTCGTGTTCAGCCATGATGGCCATGGCCCCTTCCACGACCTTGCCCGATAGGGCCTGCGCCTTGTAGCCGCTCGCGCCCGTCAGGGCCAGGTTTTCGCCCAGTCGGATCAAATCCAGCAGGGCGGGCAGACGCTGCGCATCGCCCTCCACGCGCACCGTGAGCAGCCGGCTCGCGTCGTAGGTGACCGTCACGTTGTGCAGGCCATACTGCTGCACGGCCGAATCCACTTCCTGGGCACCCGTGCTGACCAGGCGAGCCGCCAACAGGACGTCACCATCCAGGCGCTCCAGCAGAGGCAGCACGGAGCCAGGCGCGGCCGGGGCGCGATCGATGGCTGCCTTGACCTCGTTCTCCATGCCCATGACCACGCCGTCGGGCAGGACCGCGGCCCTCAGCTCCTTGTTCAGCTTGACCATGGGCACGTCGCCATGGCGGCCCACCTCGCGCTCCTTGAGCTGCGCGGAGCCCGTGTGCGCGATGTGGGCGAAGATCCCGAGCGACTTCCCGTCGAGCGTCGAGGCGTAGACGACCACGCCGTCGACGGCCGACAGGTCGACGCCCACGTGTTCCACCAGGTAGCGGCTCAGCTCAGCCCGCATGTCGGGCCGCGCGGCCAGGTAGGCGAGCGGCTCGGCCAGGGCCTGGCGCCGAACAATGAGCGCCGCGACCGATCCGGGTGGCACGTATTCGAGCAGCGACGGCTGCGCGGGCGGCAAGGCCGGTGCGACCGGGGCGGGTTTGGCCGCGGGCGCCGCCGCGACCGCGGGCGTGGCCGCGGGCTTGGGCTGGCTGGCGCAGGCCGAGGCAAGGACGAAAGCCAAGAGCAGGGGGCGAGTTCGCATCGTCCAGATGTACAGCCCACCCCGGGCCGTTGCCAAGCGGCTCAGCGGAAGTTCAGGGTCAGGCCCGCGTTGTCGCGGGTCAGCTCTTTCACCAATCCGTACAGCTCCACACCTGCACCCCGATCGTCCAGCCACTTGCCCGATCCGTCATCCAACCCGAAGTGCCAGGCCCGATCGCGGAAGGCCACCCAGATCTGCCGCACCGGGGCCTGGGGCGAGAGGATGAGCCTCTGGGTTTCGCGGAACACGATGCTCAGGGTTCCCTGGGAATACATGGACTCGGCCAGGTCGGGATCCACGTCCTCGAAGGCCGCATCGATGCGGTGAAAGACGTCGTCGACGAGTTGGCGGTACTGCTTTTCTTCCATTCTTGCCTCGGGTTGCTTGCAGCGGTCTGACGGGCGCGCCCGCTCGTGTGTTCGGCCATCCGGGTGCCGAGCGAAGGCGAGCGCCCGCGGACACGTACTTTATGCGAGCCGGGGTCTGCCCGGCCAGCTCGACGCCGCCGCTACCGACGCGGCAGCCCCACCCAGAAATCGGCGCCGTCGCGGCGGATGAGCAGCGGCACGGGGCGATCGGCCGCGAAGCCCTCCAGGGCGCGGGTCAGCTCGGTCGTGTCGCGCACGGCCTGACGGCCCACGCGCAGGACGACGTCGTTCACCTCCAGCCCCGCGTCGACCGCCGCGCCGCCCGAGACCTTGGCGATGCGCACGCCCTTGCCGCCGGGCATGGCCTTGGCGCGCGCGACGGACAGGTCCTCGGCCTCGAAGCCCTCGGGCAAGTTGGGCGCCTGGCTGAGTGACTTGCAGAATAGCGGCGGGGCCGGCACGGGCTCGGTCGGGGGGACAGGGGCGGTCGTGACGACGCGCTCGCTGGTCTTGCCATCGCGCAGAATGGTCAGGTGCACCCGGGTGCGAGGCGGCGTGAGCTGGGCGTAGATCTTGAAATCCTCCACGCCGTAGAGGCGCTTGCCGTTCCAGCTCTGCACCACATCGCCGGGCTCCAAGCCGGCGATTTCGGCCGGCGAATCGGCGTCCACGCCCGCCACCAGCGCGCCCGTCAGGACCGGCGAGCCCAGGGCCGTGGCCAGGCGCATGTCCATGGGCTGGCTCTGCACGCCCAGGTAGGACCGCTGCGCCTCGCCCGAATCGCGCAAGCGCGGCAGCAGGAGCGAAACGATGTTGATGGGGATGGCGAAGCCCACGCCCTGAGCCGAGCCCTGGCTGCGTCCCCAAAAGGCACTGTTCACGCCGATGACCTGGCCGCGCGTGTCGATGAGCGGCCCACCCGAGTTGCCCACGTTGATGAGCGCATCGGTCTGGATGAAGAAGGCGTAACCCTCGCCCGCGGTGGGTTGGGGATCGCTCTCGCTGCGCATCTCCGAGCGTTCGAGGACGCGTTGGTGGGCGGACACGATGCCCGCGGTGGCGCTGTGGGAGAAGCCGAAGGGGCTACCGATGGCCACCACCGTGTCGCCCGCGCGCACCCGATCCGAATCGCCGCGCTTGAGGGCGCGCACCGGCCGCGTCGGGTGCACCCGCAGCAGCGCGACGTCGGTGAGGGTGTCCGAGCCCATTACACAGGCCGCCAGCTCGCCGCCATCGTGCAGGCGCACGCGCAGGTCCACCGCGTTGCGCACCACGTGCTCGTTGGTGACGATGAGCCCCTCCGCGTCGACGAAAAACCCCGAGCCCACGGACAATATGGCGTTGGTGCCCTCGCCGCGGCTCGTATCGGGCACCACGGCCCGCACATGCACCACGGCCTGGCGCGCTGCCTCGACCAGGCCGGACAAGTGTCCCGCGGGCACCCCCGCCTGGGCCCGCGCGCACCACAGCCCCACCACCAACCCGACCCCCGCCGCCCACCGCATTTTTCAGCTCACTGGCTGGGCTGGACGCGTCCCTGACCGATGATGTGGCGCAGGGCCTTGCGGTCCTCGGCCGACAGATTCTCCTGGGGCGGGGCCTGAGGAACCGCGCCCTCTTTGTCATCGTCGCCGCGGTCGCCGCGCGAGGTGACCTTGCCGGGCACGCGCTTGGCCACGTTGTCGACGACCTTGTCCTCGGCCTGGTCAACCAGGCTGCCGACCTTCTCTTTGGTCCCCTCGAGGAGCCGTTGCGACTCCGCCGTGTTGGCGATGGCGCGGATGTGCTCCACCAGCGTCCGATCGCCCAGCTTTACTGTCCACGCCACCCACGCAGCCATCCCCAGCACCCCCAACAGCAAGATGGTCTTGAAAAGCCGGAACACCCTTTCTCTGTTAGCACCCGCGCCGCGGCGGTGCCAGTTTCCGCAATGGCGCGGCGCCCGCGGCTACTTCAGCTTGGTCTCCAGGGCGTCGGCCTCGGCCCGCCAACGGACGGCCCAGTCGCCGAAGCGCGTGGCCGTGCAAAGCTCGCGGGCCCGTTCCACCTCGACGCGAGCCGCCGCGCGATCCCCGGATTCCATCAGCGCCTCGGCCAGATACAGGTGATTGAGGGGATGCTGGGGGAACTCGCGGGCAGCGCGCCCGAGCAGATCGAGCGCCAGGTCCACATCGCCGGGGCCCACGGGCCAGGCGGGGGCACGCACGTAGAGCAACCCCAGCACGCGCCAGGGACCGCCCTCGTCCTGCGCCGGCTCGTGCCCCGCCACCCGCAGCAGGGTCACCAGCTCGGACAGCCGCCCCAGCGCCGACATGCCCTTGGCCCGCACGTAGAGCCCCAGGTTTACGGCGCGCAGGTACGAGGCCTGCGCGTCGTCGGGACCGGTGGCGCCCTGCTTGGCCACCTTTGCGCCCTGCTCGGCCACGCTGAGAACGCGCTGCTCGTCGCCGTCCAGGTCGGCCTGCAGATACGCACAACGGGCCAGGGCCAGAGCCACCTCGCGGTCTTGGGGCGCCAGGACGTGGGCCCGCTGCGCGTCCGCGTAGCCCGCCTGGCGCTCGGCGGCTGCGGCGGGCATGCGGCAACCCGCGCGGGCCGAGGCGAGCAACGTCTCCACGCTGACCCCGGGCTTCGGGGCGGGCGGGGCCGGCGCGTGGGTGGTCGCGCAGCCGAGCGCGCAGGTCAGGGTCAGCAATTCAGCGAGCGTCGTACTTCTTGATCGCGGCACCCAGCATCTCCTCGCTGACCGGTTCGAACCCGGTTATGCCAAAACTTTGACACACGTTGGCGCCCCGAGGCGTGGCGCACAGCTTGGACATGGCGTCGACGATCTTTTCGCGCCAGGGCCGGGTGCGAGGCGTATCGATCATCATGAGGCCCACGGTGGGCACCGGACCAGACGAATAGATGACCTGCAGGCTCTGGAAGAGCGGGATCTGCTTGAGCGCCTCGAGTTGCGCCCGGTTGAGCAGTACGGCGTCAACCTCGCCATCCAGCTTGCGCACGGCCGAGAGCGGGCGCGGCGTCGGCTTGCACACGAACGCCGTGCAGACCTGCAGCTTGCCGCCAAAGGCGAAGCGGTCCAGGTAGCGGGCATCGTCGTAGAGCACGCTGCCCCACAGGGTCTTGCCCTTGAGCGCCTCCAGGTTGGCGAAGCTGCCCTTCCTGACCACCACGGAGAACTCCTCGTCGCTGCCCGTCCTGGTGCGCAGTCGCGCCAGGGGCACCAGCTTGAGCGTCTTCCGTTGTGCCAGGTAGAAGCCCATGCCGCCCAGGACGAAGGCGTCTTTGTGCGCCTTCAGGTAGGCCACCGCGGGCGCGGCTTCGTTGAAATACTGGCCCACGATCTCGTCGCGCTTGAGATTCGCGGCGGTCGCCAGGTGTGCGGCCAATTCGCTCGCGAATTTTTTGCCCTCGCCCCCCGCGTCGGGACCGCCGGGATAGACGATCACCAGAGCCACGGGTTCGGCCGCCCGCGCGGAGGCGACCAGGGCCAGCAGAGCGAAAGAGAACGGCAACAACCGCCTGAGCATGAGAACAGGTGTAGCACGCCGGTCAGGGCGCGCGCCGTCGGTGGACCAGATCGATGGCCACCGGCAGGACCAAGGTGGCCAACACCAGGCAGAGGCTCACGCTGCAAAGGAGCAGGAAGCCGAAGGTCGCCACGCCGCGGTGATGGGCAAACACGATGCTGCCCAAGCCGGCCAACGTGGTGGCCGCCGAGAGGAACACGCCCTTGCCCACGGTTGCCGCCGAGATGAAGGCGGTCTGGCCCGGAGCCTCCAGCCAGCGCTGCACGATGTTCACCCCGTAGGCCACGCCGTAGCCCATGAGCACGGGGAAGGCCGCAATGTTGGCGTAGTTGTACGGGACACCGGCCGCCCACACGAGGAGCTGCAAGAGCAGAAAACCGAGCCCCAACGGCAGGAGGGCGAGGAGCACCGGGCGCACGCGGCGGAAATCCAGGGCGAGCAGGACCACCACCGCCACGAAGGCGTAGAGCATGGCCTGCAGGAAACCGCGCACCACCATGCGCGAGTACGTCTGATGGGTGACGGGGAACCCGGTCACACGCGGGGAGATGCGCTTCAGTTGCGCGACGAAGCGGTCCAGGAAGGCCACGTCCCACACGGAGCCGCGCGGGATGACGTAGGCCACGTAGTGGCCCGCCGGGCTTTTGAAGCGGGCCAGGACATCGGGCGCCAGGTCCGACTCCTCGAGGGGTCCCGCGCGCAACCAGGTGCGCACCAGATCCAGCGCGGCCCGCGCGTTGGCAAAAATGGCCTGCTCGAACTTGCGCGTGCGCGCCTCCGCCTCGGCGGGCGGCAGCCCCTCCAGGGCCTGACCCGCGCCGGCCACCATGTCCTTCGTCTGGCCGAGGACGCCAACCAGCTCGGCCTTCCCCGCCGTGAAGGCCGCCTCTTCCGCGTCGGCGAGGCGAGAGGCCAGTTGGCGTAGACGCGCACGCAGGTCCTGCACGCCCAACGGCGCGGCCCGGTAGGTCACCTGGAGATCGGCCAGCGGCTGCAGCCGCGTGAGCGCCGCGAGCTTGGCCTTCTGCTCCCCGGGGATGAGATCGGCGAGCGATTCCACGCGCGCCACCTCGGGCAGGGCGCGCAGCCGCGCCGCCAGCTCGCGCACCTCGGAGAGACTGTCGGCCACCACCATGGCGGTGGAGATCTGGAAGTCGCTCTCCTTCTGCATGCGCAACTGGTAGCGTGTGGACTCCGTGTCTTGCGGCAGGAGCGCCAGGGCGTCGTAGTCGAAGCGCAGACGCGTGCACGCCCAGCCCGCCCACACCGCCAGGCCCAGCACGAGCGCCGCGCACAGCTTCATGGCCAGCCGCGCCCGCGGGCCCGCCACCCGGGCCGCCACCCTGTCGAGGTCGGCCCGCGCCGGTTCGAGGCGCAGGCGCAGGGCGAACACGGGAAAGAGCACGAGCACGCTGGCCAAGCACACCAGGATGCCGAGCCCCGCGGTCACGCCCAGCTCGGCGAATCCGGCAAAATCCGAGAGCGTGATGGCCAGGAAGGCCGCGCAGGTGGTGAGCCCGCCGGTGAGCACGCCCTTGCCCGTGCGAACCATGGCCGTTCGCACCGCCTCCTCGCGACTGGCCCCGCGCCCCAGTTCCTCCTCGGTGCGACGGACCAGGTAGATGCCGAAGTCGATGCTCATGCCGAACATCACGGCCATGAAGGCCGCACTGATGAGGTTGAGCCGCCCCAGCACGAGAATGACCAGGCCCAGTCCCATCACCATGCCGCACATCAGGGGAATGATGGCCAGGGCCATCTTGCGCAAGGTGCGAAAGCCGACCAACACGATGGCCACCACCAGGACCACGGAGAGAATCATCCCGTGGCCCACGTCGCTGAACACGGTCTGCGTCTCCGTGAGCACATGGGCCGGCAGCCCGGTCAGGCCGAGGCGGACGCGCCCCTGCCATTCGGGGTGGCGATCGAGCACGCGCGCATAGGCGCCGCGAACCGCGTCCACGAAGGGGCGTAGGAAGCTGGCGTCGTCACTCGCGGAGGTGGGCTGCACGAAGAGAAAGAGCAAGCGACCGTCGCGCGACGCCAGGTAGCCGCCCGAGCGCACCACCGCGTTGTCGCCCGCGGCGCCCAGGAGCGCCTGGCCCACCGACGGCTGGTGATAGGCCGGATCGGCGAGGAAGGCCTTCCACTCGCCAAAGAGCTGGCCCACGCCGGCCAGTAGGAGGCGCGCCATCTCCGCGTCCACCGCAACCTCCGCGTGCCCGAAGCCCGTGTCGAGAGCGGCCAGCAGGTCGGGGAGGTTGTGAATGCGCGTCGCCTGCTCGATGAGCGGCTGCTGCGCCTGCAGGGCCTGCCCGGCGCGTTCGAGCACCCCCAAGGGCGCGAAGAGCGGCGCGTGCTTGCTCATCACGGTCAGATCGAGCTTGTAGAAGATGCCCTTCACGAAGGCCGTCTGGCGCGCCAGCTCGGCCGCGAACGCATCGGCCGCCGCACGCAGCACCTCGGGCTCTCCGTCGAGAACGGCGATGAGACTGTCCGCCGCCCCGAACTCCTTCACGAAGGCGTTGTACTCGCGCTGCGCCGGATGGTGGGACGGAACCAGATCGCGCTGAGACGTGGAGATGCGCGTCCGCGTGGCCAACGCCGCGCCGACCAGCGTGAGGAGCGCGGCCACCGCCATCACCAACCGTCCCCGTCGCCGGCCCAAATCGAACAGAAATGCGAGCAACCGATCCTGCATGCGTGGCCCGCGAGGATCCCACGCCGCAGGTGGCTTGGCTACCGATGCGCGCGCTAGGCGACGCGGCTCGATGCCATTTCCTCGTTCAGAGACAGCTCGCCGTTACGACTCGATGCCGGATCGCCCGGCCGCTTAGCGGCGGGGATCGCCGACGCGGTACTGGTCGGCGCGCAAGAGCAGGTTGGTCAGACGCTCGCGGTGTTCGTCGTCGATGGGCGCGATGGTGGCCCCGAACCCGGGCGGCCGCTTGCCCGGATTGCCCTCATCGACGCGAATGACCGTGGCCCGGCAGGACACATTGAACTCGGGATCGTCGCCCGCGCCATCCTCCGCCCCGAAGATGACCAGATCGAACTCCCGGCCGGGGCCCAGGTCCGGATACTGCGCGGGTGTTCCCACCAGGTAGATGCCGCCCGCCGAGACGTTGCGCACCTCCATGATG
>JAEXQJ010000160.1 GCA_023438785.1 Pseudomonadota bacterium | reverse complement strand
CCTGGCAGCCGCGGCGCTGGTGGTGGCCGTGCTGGGCGGCTGGGCCACGGGCCAGTACCCCTTCCTGGTGCGCCCGCACCTCACCGTGTGGAACGCGGCCGCGCCCGCGGCCACCCTGCGGCCGCTGCTCCTGGCGCTGGCCGGCGGGGCGCTGCTCCTCTTTCCCTCGCTGGCCTGGCTGCTTCACGTCTTCAAGCGGCGTCCGGCCTTCGCGCCCCTCGACGAGGAGCCGCCGGACACGGATCGTTGAAGCCGGGGCCCCATACGGCCTATGCGCCGGGCTCGTTGTCGGCGCGCCAGTATTTGCCGCCGCCACCCTCGCGCTTCATGTAGCCGAAGTCCACCAGCCAGCGGCGTAGGCGCGCGGTGTCTTCGCTGTAGCGCGCGAGGATTTCATTCACGCGCTTCTCCGTGTAGCGCACGCCGTGGCTGAAAGCGGGCAGGACGTGACGGAGCAGCACGCGGAACTTCTTCTCCTGCATGGGAAAGCCCTTGATGCGGCCGTCGGTGGTGGTGAAGGTGGCCAGCACCTTGCGGTCGAAGGCGCTCAGCTCTTGCTCGCCGGCTGGGCGGGCGGGCTCGGCCTGGGCCAGCAGCGCCTTGGCCATCTCGCCCAGGACCTCGGTCTTGAGGGAATACAGGTTGTAGTAGCTCTCGCTGCGCGAGGTGACCAACCCGGCCTCGGTCAGCCGCCCCAGGTGATGCGACACCGTCGACACGCCCAGTCCCAGCGCCGTGCCCAACTGCTCAACCGAATAGGCCCGCTGGGCCAGCAGGCCGACCATCTTGAGGCGATTGGGTTCGCCCAGGGTCTTGAAGAAGCGCACCAACTGAGCTGTCTGACTCTCGCTATCCATATTGACCTCGGCGGCTTTGTTTCGATACATATAGAATTAATTCGAGAAGGCGTCAAGGAGAGGTCATGTCCACACGTACAGAGCTCAGGCGGCAATACAAGGAGATGAAGGTCGAGGCCGGCGTGTTTCAAATCAGAAACACGCGCACCGGCAAGGTCCTTCTGGGCAGCAGCACCAACCTACGGGGGCCGTTCAACAAACACCGCTTCATGCTCAGCATCGGCAAGCACGACAACCAGGCTTTGCAGCAGGACTGGAACCGCTACGGCGCGGACGCCTTCGCCTTCGAGACCCTGGAGGTCGTCAAGCCGAGCGAGGATTCGCTGTTCTGTCTGGAGGACGAGCTGACCCTGCTCGAACAGATTTGGATCGAGAAGCTGCAACCTTTCGGCGAGAGCGGCTACAACCAGGGCAAGCTGAAGCGCGACTGAATGCAGCCCGTTCGCGACGGCTCCGTCCCGAGCGGGCGCCGCCCCGGATGGGCGCGCGTGATCGGCCTCAGTGGCGGATGCCGACGGGCGTCTCTTCCGCCGGCTGAGCTTCCTCCCCGCGCGGGAGAGGCGGCGCCACCGCGGCCGAGCCGTTGCCGTTTGCGTTCGCGCACTCCTCCAGCTCGGCCCTCTCGATGGTCTCCTTTTCCAGCAGGCGCTGGGCGATGCGCTCCAGGGCTGCGCGCTTGCCGGCCAGGATATTGCGCGCGCGTTCGTGCTGGCCGTCGATGAGCCCGCGCACCTCCAAGTCGAGGGTGCGCGCGGTCTCGTCGCTGATCTCGCGCCCCTCCTCCAAGCCCAGGGCGCCGGGCAGGAAGCGCAGGCCCGTTTGACGGGCCAGGGTCATGGGACCCAGCTTCTCGCTCATTCCGAAGCGCGCCACCATGCGCCGGGCGGTCTCGGTGGCCACCTCTAGATCGTTCTCCGCGCCCGTCGACACGTCCGCGCACGCCAACTCCTCGGCCGTGCGTCCACCCATCATCACGCACACCCGATCGAGCAACTCCTCGCGCGTCATGGTGTAGCGCTCCTCGGTGGGGAGCTGCAGGGTGGCGCCCAGGGCCCCGATGGAGCGCGGGATGATGGTCACCCGGTGCACGGGATCGGCGTGCTTGAGCGACAGGGCCACCAGCGCGTGCCCGGCTTCGTGGTAGGCCACCCGGCGCTTCTCGTCGTCGTTCATCACGCGGCCCTTCTTCTTCAAACCCAACTGGATGCGATCGATGGCCTCCTCGAAGTCCTCGGCCTCGATGAGCTGCGAGCCGCGCCGGCCCGCGGCCAGGGCCGCCTCATTGACCACGTTGGCCAAGTCCGCGCCCACCATGCCCACCGTGCGCTGAGCCAGCACCTTGATGTCCACCGAGGTGGCCAACTTCACCTTGCGCATGTGGACGCGCAGGATGGCCTCGCGGCCGCGCACGTCGGGTCGATCCACCAGCACCTGGCGATCGAAACGGCCGGGCCGCACCAGCGCCTGATCCAGCACCTCGGGGCGGTTGGTGGCGGCCATGATGATCACGCCCTTGGAGGGATCGAAGCCGTCCATCTCGACGAGTAGCTGGTTGAGGGTCTGCTCGCGCTCGTCGTGGGTGGCCAGGGCGGCCAGGCCGCCGCGTGACTTGCCGATGGCGTCCAGCTCGTCGATGAACACGATGCACGGGGCGCGTTGTTTGGCCTGTTCGAAGAGATCGCGCATGCGCGCGGCACCCAGGCCGACGAACATCTCGACGAACTCCGAGCCCGAGAGCGAGAAGAAGGGCACCCCCGCCTCGCCGGCCACGGCCCGGGCCAGCAGGGTCTTGCCGGTGCCTGGCGGGCCCACCAGCAGCACACCGCGCGGAATGCGCGCGCCCAGTCGCGTGTACTTGGAGGGGTTCTTCAGGAACTCGACCACCTCCACCAACTCGCCCTCGGCCTCGTCCACGCCCGCCACGTCGTTGAAGGTCACGCGGTCCTGTTGGGCCACGTCGTAGATCTTGGCGCGGTTGCGTCCCACGTTGAGCGGCCCGCCGCGCGACATGCGTCGCAAGATGAAGACGTAGACGCCAATCATGAGCGCCAAGGGCAGCATCCAGCCGAACAGCGCGCTCTGCCACCAGGGCACGCTGTCCGAGCGCCCCAGGAACTCCACGTTCTGGTCCTGCAGCTCCTTGACCAGTGGCGCCTCGTCCATGTGCGGGATGCGCTTGGCCACCACCTGCGCCGGCTCCTTGGGCTTGGCGGGCGGGGTCCCACCCTCGGGCTTGGGCGCCGCCTCAGGCTTGAGTGTGGCGATGATTTCTTCGTCCCGAATCTCGGCCTTGCTTACCTTGCCCTGGCGAATCAGCGTCACCAACTCGCTGTAGGGCACGACACGCGGCTGAGCAGGCTGCGGCCCCATCGACTGCAGGGCCCAGATCAGCAAGAGCCCGAGCACGACGTAGATCGCGAAAGAACGGACGTGGCGGCCTCGCGTCTCTTCGCCCATCAGCAGCCCCTTTCGTTCAAGCATGACGGGCAAAGCCGCGACGGCAAGCCACCTGGCCGGGCCTCGGCGCTGATCCCACACTTGATCTTGAATGTCCCTGCGGTCGCTATTGCGCAAATTGCTCGATCCCGTGGAAAGCCGGCGCGACGAGTTCGAACACATGAGCGAGAAGCCGGTGGCCAAGCCGCCCGCTCCACCCGAGCATGCAGAAGATCCGAACAGCGCCCCCTTTCGCTGCCGCGTCTGCGGCTATCGCTCCGACGACGACAGCTACTGCCCCATCTGTCTGGCCCAAACCATGCGTCCCGTTCCTCAGCCCCGTCTCCGTCGCTGAACCGAGAGACTCAGGGCAGCTCGATTTGGAGTCCGCGCGCGCGGCGGCACATGCGCACGGAAAGGTCCACGCCTACCGCGTCCAGGCCCAGCGCATTGGCCACGGCCAGTACGGTGCCGAAACCGCAGAATGGATCCACCACGGTGCGTGTGCAGGTCTCGTCGCGCACGAAGCGACAGGCCTCGATGCAGGCGTTCACACCCATGGACTTCATGTGCGGTTTGAAGCCGCCGTCGGGCAACACGTCGGGCGCAGAGTGGCGCGCGGCGATGGGCGTGCGCGCGTAGCCCAGCAGGTGCGCGTAGGTTGCGCGGCCGAGGCTGAGGGTGCCCGGGGGGGTGCGGCACACAATGCGATGAAACAGCAGGCCCATGCGCGTGCGCTCGGCCGCCCGCTGAACCAACGCGCCCTTGTCCACCCACAGCCCGGCGTGGCGAATGTCACTCTGGAAGAAGATGGTCACGCCGTGGTCGGGCACGCTCTCCATCACCCGCGCCGCCGCGTCCTCGAACCAGGTCTGCCAGCCCGTGAAGCCCAGGGACGGGACCTCGGAGACATCCGGCAGTGAGGTGATCACGCTGCAGCCCTCCAAGCGGCCCTGCTCGCGCAGCCAGGTGATGGCGTCGGCGTGGTGAACGACCCGCTGGGGCGGCATGGCTAGCGGACGACCCCCGAACCGATCCTGGTCTCATCAAAGCGCATCGGGGCTCTGCGGGCCGGGCTTCACCCGAGCGGTCGCGGCGCGAAGGCGAAGGCGGCCGGCGGAACGGGCACGCCGGCGCTGCGCAGCTGCTGGGCTCGCGTCACCACGGCCGCGCCTTCGAGGAGATTGAGCGCGATCTGCACCACGCCGCGGCCTTCGGGCGCTTGCAGGAAGGAGCCGCGCACCCAATCGTTGAAGGCGCCGATGGCCGGGCCCGACCAGATTTGCCAGTCGAGCTTTCGGCGCGCATCGCCCACCACGGGCCACTTGCTGGCCAGGCCCAGGTACCAGCGGAAGATGAGGGCCATGCGGTGCTTGGGCTCGGTTGCGGCGCGTTCGAGTTCGCGCGGATCCCGCTTCTCGAAGAAGCGCCGCACCTCGGCCCAGATCTCGGCGCAGGGCAGGCCCAGCACTTCGCTCTCCAGCTTGTGACGGACCTCGGCGGGCATGGCCTCCAGGGTGTCGTAGGTGCGGTACAGGTCGTAGAGGCGCTGGGCGCGCACCCCGTACATGGTGCCGCGGCGAAGGACCTGCACCTTCACGCCCAACTCGAACATGTCGGCGCAAGGGGCCATCATGACGTCCGCCACGCCTGCCTCGGCCAGCATGCGCTTGGCATCGGCAGCCAATCCCGCCTCGACCGTGGCCTGGTTCACCGAGCCCGTCACCACGTAGGCCGCGCCCAAGGCGAAGGCCGAGGCCACCGCCGCGGGGGTGCCCAGGCCGCCCGCCGCGCCCACGCGAATGGGGCGTGCGTAGCCGTGGCGCTGCACCAGCCGATCGCGCAGGGCCAGGATCACGGGGAACAGCGAGCCCAAAGGTCGGTTGTCCGTGTGGCCCCCCGAATCAGCCTCCACCGTGACGTCTTCGGCGACTGGGACATGAGCGGCCAGCGCGGCCTCGGCGGCCGAGAGCTGGCCCGCGCGCACCAGGCCGTCCAGGAGAGCGGTGGGGGCGGGGCTCATGAAGGCCTCGGCCACCTCGGGGCGCGACAGTTTGGCGAACAGGTGGTGGCGACGCTGGATGTGGCCCTGGGCGTCGCGCTGGAGGCCGCTGGCCGCACAGCGAACCACCGCCGGGGTCAGGCCCATGAAGGCCGACGCGCAAATGCGGCCCACGCCGCGACGGATGTAGAGATCGGCGATGGCGTTCTCCAGCTCGGGCTGCGCAGGCGAGTGGATGAGATTGGTGCCCCACGAATGCGACGCCTCGCCTTTGCCGAGCGCGGCTTCGATCTCGTCCAGGGCGCGGCTCACGTCGGCGGGCGAGAGACCGCCCGCGCCGAAGAAGCCCAGCATTCCCGCCTGGCCCATGGCGATGACCATGCGCGCGCTGGTGATCCCGCGGGCCATCTCGCCCGCCACGTAGGGGAAGCGCAGGCGGTGCACTTCGCAGAAGGCGCGGTCGCCCAGCCATTCGGGATAGAGCGCGGGGAAGGTGCCCAGCAAGGGCAGACCGGCCGCACCCGGCTGGCCGCCGAAGCCCACGCCCAGCCGGCCCGTGGCGCTGTCGCAAACCACATGCGCCGGCTCGCGCACGCGGGGCACGGCCCGCACGAGCGACGCTGCATCGAAGGCTGGTGCCTCGGCACCGGGGTTCCAAGCTCCCGTGTAGGAAAGATGGTTGGCCATGCGCGAAAGGTGCGCAGTGTACATCACTGGCACGCGAGCCGGCGGGTCACCGGCCAGGGCCTCAGGGCAGGTCTGCCCCCCGTGCGAAGAGGCCCACGTACATGGCCAGGAGGGCTTCGCGCGGGCTCTCGCCGGCCGGGATGCGCGGCACGGTGAAGACAGGGCGGGGGGCGGCGTAGCGGCGCACCGACTCGACGACGGAGGCGTGGGCCGCGGCCGCGGAGGCCTGCTGGCGGCGCAGACCCTCCAGACGTTCCATGAAGGCCTGCGTGGCCTCACGCGCTTGCTCGCCACCCAGCAGGTTGGCGGCGCGTCCCACGGCCTGTTCGATCTCGCTTTGGCCCGGCAAGAAGGTCTCTTCCACGCGGTTCACGATGAAGGCGCGCGGGATGCAGCCCGCGTCGGTGAGGCGTTCGTCCAGGGCCTTGGCTTCGGCGAAACGCGCCGGATCGGGCGCGCACACCACCAGAAAGACGGTGCGCGGATCGCGCAGGAGGCCGCCCACGTCCGTGCCGCGCTTGCGGAAATGGCCCAGCAGATCCGAGAAGGCACCGAAGAAGTCGCTGGTCTCGGCCACGAAGTTGGGCCCCGCCACCTTCGAGATGAGCGACAGGGCCGTGCTGCCGGCGCGGCTCCACAGGCGCGAGGTCCAAGAGGCGCTGGCCGGCTGATTGGGCAAAAACCAGCGCGCCACCTTGTCGCTGAAGAAATCGGCGATGCGGTCCGGCGCCTCGAGAAAATCGAGGGCGTTGCTGGTGGGCGGCGTGTCCAGCACCACGTTGTCGAAGCGCCCGGTGCGGAAGAGCTCGTACACGCGCTCCACGGCCATGTATTCCAGCGTGCCGGCCAGGCCGCGCGAGATGTGTTGGTACACCCGATTGGCCATGAGCGCCTCGCGCCGCTGTCGATCGGGGACCAGGAGCGCGATCATGTGATCGAAGGTCGCCGCGGGATCGAGCATGAGCGCGCTGAGCGTGCCGCCCGGATGCAGCTTCTGAAAGGCGCCCAGCTCCACCGGATCGTTGGTCAATTCGTCCTGGCCCAGAGCATCGGCCAGACGGCGCGCTGGATCGATGGTCAGCACCAGGGCTCGGCGCGCGGCAGCGGCCTGACGCAGGGCCAGCACGGCGGACACGGTGGTCTTGCCCACGCCGCCGGGCCCTACGCACACCACCAGCGGCGCATCGGCGATGAGCGCGGCCAGATCGTCGCCGCGGGCGGCGGGAATGGACGGCGACGTCGAGGTCGCCGCGGGCGTGGGGGGCCGCGCGGGGAACTCCAGCACGTTGGCACCCTCCACCTGGTGCAGGCGATCGATCTGGGCGCGGGCGTAATCCATGACGTCGAGCTGGGTCTGGGCCGCATCCGCAATACGGGCCAACATCTCCTCGCCCTCTCGTTGCAGCAGCTCGATGCGTGGGCGATCGGTAGGGTGGAGCAGGGCCGCGGGCACCTGATTGACCACCACCACGCGCGCGTTGATGCCGATACCGCGCGCCTTATCGACCAACTCGATGGTCTCGTTGACCGGCAACTCCTCGGGCAACGTGATGGTCACCATCTCGGTGCGCTGTCCGTCGCGCAGCAGCTTCTCGATTCGCGCCGCCGCGTTGGCCACAGGGCCGATGCGGAACATGCGGTGAACGGCGCGCGGCGTGTCCAGAAAGGACAGGGCGTGACCCGTGGCCGGCAAGTCCACGATGACCGGGGCATGTCGGCGCGAGCTCTCCTCGACCAGCGCGAACAGCTCGTCGAGGGCGATCATCTCGCGCATGGCCGGCGAGGTGCGGATGAACTGACGCACGACCCGGTTGCGCAAAACGGCCTGCGCCAGCATGGGTAGGCCCACCAGGCGCCCCACCGCCCCCGCCACCGCCGTCTCCGGATCCACGTTCACCAAGCGCACGTTCGGCACGTGGATGAGGTCGGGCAGGCGTGGGCGCACCGAGAACTCCACGGCGACGGCGTGGCCCCGGCGGCTGGCCGCTAGGCGGGCCAGCGCGGCCACCAGCGTGCTCTTGCCCGTGCCGCCCTTGCCCGTGACGAGGATCAGGTCGCGCTGATCGACCAGAGGGTTGAGCAGATTTCCGTCGGGCGAGAACACCGCTCGATCGTGGAGGCTATGCGCCGTCCTGACAACTCGAAAACGGACTTGCGGCGTCAGGGGCGGTCCCCTTCGCGCTGCATTTGGGACCGGGTAGGATGACCGGCCATGCACGACATCGCGTTCCGCGCCATCGGCGTGATCCATTCCGACTTCACGAAACAGGAAGGCACGCCCGTGCAGTCGGCGCTGGCGGGCGATGCGAAGGGGTGGATCGAGGTCGACGAGGCCTGGGCGCCTGCCCTGAAGGACCTGGCCGAATTCGAGCGCATCTGGGTCCTCTACCACCTGGATCGTTCAGGCCGCTGGTCATTCCCTATCTGGATACCGTTGAGCACGGCCTCTTCGCCACGCGTTCCCCTTGTCGGCCCAACCACATCGGCATGTCGGTCCTGCGCCTGGTTTCCGTGACCGCCCAACGTATCGATGTGCTCGGTGTGGACATCCTCGACGGTACGCCCTTGCTCGACATCAAACCCTACGTGCCAGCCTTCGACGCGCACCCAGGCTCGCGCGCCGGCTGGTTCGACCGCGTCCAACCCGGCAACGCACGCGCGGACGCGCGCTTCGAGAGGGGGCGCTGAGGCAGAGACGAGCTCAAGGCGCTCCGCGGACAACCGATGACCTTGGCCGGAGGTGCGCCGTGATTGTCGTCAGAAAGGAGCTCTGCCCTCAGAACCACCCGTGCCCGGTGATCAAGGTGTGTCCCGTCGGCGCGCTCTCGCAGACGGGATTCGATGCGCCCGTGGTGGACAACGACAAGTGCATCTGTTGCTGCAAGTGCAGCAAGCGCTGTTCGGTATTCGCGGCCATAGGGTGCTGCGGCCACGGCGAGGATCCGAGAATGGGGTAGTGCCCGGGGTCCGAGGCGGAGGTCACGGGTCCAAGCCGCGCACCACCTCTCGGATTCCGTCGCGGAAGTGGATGCGCGGGCAGTAGCCCAGCTCCTGCTCGGCCTTGGCGATGCTGTAGCGGGCATCGCTGGCCACCAGGCGCGTGCCGTAGCGGGTGAGGGCTGGCGGGGTCGGCGCGCGTGCCAGGCGAGCCGCGCCCTCGGCCAGCGTGGCCGCGGCGTAGACCAGGGCAAACGGCACCGACCAGCGCGGGGGCGGGACGTCGAGCGCCGCGGCCAGGTTGCCCAGGGCGGTGCGCGCGGTGATCTCGTCTCCGTCGGTGAGGTGGAAGATCTGTCCGGCCGCGCTGGGAGCCGCGGCGGCCAAGAGAATGCCCTCGCTCAGGTTGCGCACGTGCGACAGGGCCAGCCGGTTGTGCCCGCCGCTGACGTAGGGCATGCGCCGCCGGCGTAGCAGAGCGGTGATGCGTGGTGTGATGGTGCTCTCGCCCGGGCCCCAGATGGCGCCGGGGCGGACGATGACCGTGCTCAGGCCATGTTGCCCGTGGGCCGCGCGGACCAGCTTCTCGGCGGCGATCTTGCTGACCGTATAGGGATCGCGGGCCGCCTTCGCATAGGGCGTGGCTTCGTCGACCGCGGCCCCGGCGCGCGGCAGACCCAACACGGTCAGCGAGCTGACGTACACCAGGCGCGCCACGCCGGCCTGCTGACAGGCCGCGATGAGGTGGCGCGTGCCCTCCAGGTTGGCGCGCATGTACTCGTCGTAGGTGCCCCAGTCCGGCACTTTGGCCGCGGCGTGTACGACCAACTCCTGATCTCGCACCGCGGCCACCAGGGTCGCGGGATCCTCGAGCGCGCCGCGCACCATCTCGACGGGCAACCCCGCCAATCGCCGCAAATCGCTGGAGAGACGCACCAGGGCCCGCACGCGCGCTCCGCCCTCGTGCAGAGCCGCGGCCAGGTGGCTGCCGAGGAAACCGGTGGCCCCGGTGACCAGTGCGTTCATGGCCGCAGCCTATGTGAATTCCGCCGCTGGCGGCGAGGACATCGTTCCCCAACGATGCGGCCGGCCCGCGCGCGACGGGTGGCTATGGGGTGCACGTCGCGCCGTTGGCCGTGCCGCAGGTGGGCTTGGCGCAGCTAACGAAGGCGCCTGTTCCATCGGGCAGGCGCGCGAACGAGATGTCGGTCACCGAGGTGGGCCAGGTGTATTGGTCCACCTGTTTGCCGGCCGCATCGAAGAGCGAGATGCCCTCACCGGCGGCCGACAACTTGAAAGGCAGGTGGGTGGTGCCCTCGGTGGTGGCCCCGTCGGCCCAGAAGGTCAGGACACCCTTGGGGGCCAGGATGAGCCCCGCGGGCAGCACGGCCTTGCGAGGCACGGCCGGATTGTCGGTGAGCGAGTAGCCCCCGAGATCCACGACCGTGTCGCTCTTGTTGTACAGCTCCAGCCAGTCCGCATATCCGCCCGCCTCGTCGGTGCAGGTGCCCTTGTTCGAGGGCACGATTTCGTTGATGACCACCGCCGACGAGCCTGACGGTGATGCGGAATCGTCGCTGCCGCATGCAGCGCCTAGCACGAGGCCGGCTAGCAAAAAGGGAGAGCGTGCTGCGAGGTGTTTCATTTTGGGAGCCTCCGGGTCGCCATTCGGGGCGTCGCCGAATACTACCTGGGAGTCGTCATGCGCGGTGGACGGCTCAGATACTACGGACAGCGGGTCACGCTGAAGTCGCCGCTGACGTCGTAGGTGCCGTCTTTGAGCTCGTCGTGGTACGTGACGCGTATCGCGATGGCGGTGGGCGAGACCTCGAGGACCTCGACGGTCCCGGTGTTCGAGCCGCCGCCGCCCAAGTCGTAGCCGTGCTCAGGAACCACGGTGAAGTCCAAGAAGTTCTGCGCGGCCACCCCGGTGTCGAGGCTGGGAATCGACACGGCAAGGTAGGTACCGGCCGGGGGCATGCTGCTGCTGGTGTACGAGGCGGTGAGCGTGGCGCAGCCCATGGGGGCATCGCTCATGAGGATCATGACGGTGCCGGACGTTCTGAGCAAGGCCGCGCCGTAGGTTGGCACGACGCTGCGGCCGGCTGCGGAGATGGTTCCGTTCATGGCCAGGATGGGCTGCGGCGGATCGCTGGTGGCGGTGTCATCGCTGCCGCAAGCGAGGCCGCCCGAGGCCAAGAGGACCAGGAAAGCAAAGCGCGTCGGACGTTTCATCGAATGCTCCTTGGGCTCAGCCCTCTGCCAGCGAGCAGCATGGCCCACTTCGGCGGCGTTTGCGCGGTTTGTCGCCCTGGGCTTGAAGCGGTGGCGGAACGCGGAGCTGAGCCGCATCCCTGCTCGCTGGTCAAATGCGTCGCGTGTTCATTTCCGCGCCTAACGCCGGAACCGGCGGCGTAGGCGCAACGCGAGCAACAGCGCGAAGGGCAGGACCCAGGCAGGGACGGCCCGCGAGGAGGTTCCCATTCGGCAGGAACAGCCGGAATCGGAGCTGGTTGTCGGGTCCGCCTCGCCCGAGGCCCCGCCGGTGGCGGTCGCACCGCCCGTCGAAGTCTTCCCTCCACTCGCGCCCGCGGTGGAAGAGACGCCGCCCGTGGCGGAGCCCCCGTGCCCGCCGGCCTCGTTGCCCCCGGTCTGTGTCTGGCCACCGGTCGCTGTCCCGCCGCTATGGACGACGCCGCCGGACGAGGCCGTGCCGCCCGCGCCCCCATCCCCAACGATCGTCCCGCCGCTGCTGGTGCCTCCGCCGGTCCCACCGGCGCCGCCCATCCCGCCGCTCCCACCTGTCCCGCCGGCGCCGCCCGTGCCCGGGCTGCCGCCCGCGCCGCCGTCCACCGGCCCATCGCCCCCGGTGAACTGCCAGTAGTTGAAGTTGAACAACGTGGACCCGCTTCCCGTGAACTTGAAAGTTACGTCCTTCGTGCCCGTCGCGCCGGTCACGTCGCAGGTCGCGTCGGCCCAGGTCTGATTGCCGCCGGTGTTCGGGACACTGCATGTGGCGACCAGCGTGCCGGTTGCACTGCCCAGGCGGACCTCGATGGCCCCCCCTGCCGCCGCGCTGGCCACACGGGCCGTGAACTTCTTTGCCCCGGCGCTGCCGAAGTCAACGCCCCGCACTTTGATCCAGTCGCCGTTGTGGATCGAGGTGACCTGCATGCCGCCCTCGCTGCAGGTCTCGGTCTCGATTCCACTCTGCGCGTTCGTGGTCTCGGCTTCGACCCGGGCGTAGGGGTTCAACGTCCCCACCTGCGGGACGCCATCGGTGGTGTACGTGACTTGCTTGACCAAGCCGTCGTCGTTGAAGTTCAACACCTCGATGGCAAGGTTGCGCTTGTACGTCGTCGAGATTCCGGCCTGCGACGCCACGATGCGGTTGTGGTAGGCGTGGTACCACTGGCCCTTGTACTCGAACTGCGACGCGTGGTTGTTGTTGTTGTTGTTCGGCGGCTGACCGGCCAGCACGCCCTGGTAGGTGTAGCCGGACATGGGGCTGCTGCTCGTCAGGTAGTCGATGCGCATCCCGTTGGCGGAGTCGCTGGAATACGAGAAGTAGTAGATGTTCTTGCGCTTGAACAGGAAGGAGGCCTCGAAGAAACCCTTCACCGTCAGCTTGGCGGCCGAGCCGGACACGCTCGTCAGATCGCTGCCGAGCTTGATGATGCGCGGGTTGCCCTCGCCGTTGCCGCCGAAGGAAAGGTAGGCCTGCCCATCGTCGTCGATGAGTGCCCCCGGGTCGAAAAGCCAACTGTTCGTCCCCGAAGCGCCGGGTGTGCTGCCGTTGACCAGGTAGTTGCCCTTCGCGTCTTTGAAGGTTCCGACGGGGTTCGTGCTGGATGCGACCCCGACGCCTGACCCGCTGTTGCCGAAGTACAGGAAGATCTTCCCTTCGCGGGCAATGGCTTGCGGCGCCCAGGAGTTGGACGCCCACTTCGCATCCGCGGGTACCTGGAAGACGATTCCGTGATCGGTCCAGTTTTTAAGATCAGTGGTGGACACGCACACCACCGAGTGCATGGTGTAGCCGCCGCCAACCGCGTTGTCGTCGTCGTTCGAGTTGTACAGGTAGATGCGTCCGTCGTAGACGAGCGACCCGGGATCAGCCAAATAGCGGTGCGAGGCAATCGGATAATCCGCGCGGGCCGGAGGGGCCATGCTGGCCGAAGCGGCGCAGACCGTGGCAACAAGAACTCGCCGGCAGAACGTGCGACCACAGGAGCGGGGCAAGGAACCGTTGCGCATGTTTCCCTCGTGGCTGGGAGTCGCTGTGCGTCGTAGAGACCGTCTCCCCGCTAGTGGTCACGATTGCATGCAACGGCTCATGACGCACAAGGGCTCGCCGGTGGCGACCCCACTCTGCCTGGCCTTGAATCCGAGAGCCGCTCTTCTTTGTACAGCTCAAGCGGCCATCGGCTCAAGGTTTGCGGCACGGGATTTCCCGGCGATGCGTCATGTTCTCCGAGCCCCCACCGGCTGTTCGGTCCGGGTGGCAGGCATTGTCTCTGTCACGCGATGACCCAGACACCCGGTGCCCGGGGCGAGGCCCGACTGAGGCCCGGCCCCGAGCCACGGGAAGGGCCCCCTATTGCGCGATGCAGTTGTTGACCATTTCCTTCCAGATCGCGTCACCCGTGGCCACGCTGCCAGCGCTCGTCGGGTGGATGCCGTCTGACGTGTACTCGTTGTGCCCGTTCCAAGTTGGGCGGAGGTCCAGCCAGTAACACTTCGGGGACGTGAGCCCCTCGCACAAGGCCTGCATCTTCGGCCGGAGCGCATCGAGACAGGTCTTCAGGTTGCCGTACTGGCTACCAATAGGGTCCGGGTAGAAGAAGTACTGGACCTTCTCGATCTTGTCTTGCGTCATGGTCTGGAACAACGTCTTGGCCGCGGCCAGGGCGGCGTCGCCGTTGTTGTTGATCAAGCAGTCGTTTCCGCCACCATCCATGACCACATATTTGAGCGTATTGCTCTTCGCCGCCTTGGCGTACTGATTGGGAATCGAATTGGCGTTGTTGCCAGCGAGTGTCATTCCGCTGACCGCGTTGTTGATGTACTTGTCTCCCTGGGTGAGCGAGCCGGCGGCCACGGCGTTCTTCTCCATCTGAGCCGGGATCGTGGACATCTGGATGAATGACTCACCTATGATGACGACCTGATTCCCTTTGGTCTGGCCCTTGGCGCAAGTGCCAGAGGAGCCCCCGCGGCCCGCGGGGCCCCCGCCGCCCGCGGGGGGCCCCCGCGC
>JAEXQJ010000037.1 GCA_023438785.1 Pseudomonadota bacterium | reverse complement strand
ACGCACGGACGAGTTCTCGCTGGCCGCCATCACCTACCAGATGATCACGGGGCGGCCGCCCTTCCAGGCCGAGTCGGTGGACGCGGTTCTGTTCCAAGTGGTGCACCGGGAGCCGCCGCCGTTTCCGCAAAGCATGCCCGCCGTCGAGGCGGTGGTTCGGCGCGGGTTGGCCAAGGCGCAGGACGCGCGTTTCCCGACGGTGCGTGCCTTCTACCAGGCGCTGAGCGCTGCGGTTCAAGAGACGCTCGGCCCCGCGCCGCCGCAGGCCACGGCAGGTTCCACGCAGCTTCTCTTGCCCTCCACGAAGATGCTCACTGGCTCGACCACGCTAGGCCAGGCGGTTGCCGTGCGCGAGACCCCCAAGCCGCCGCGCCGTCGACGTTGGCCCGCGATCACGGCGCTGGCCGGGGCGGGGCTGCTGGCCGCGGCCGTGTGGTGGGTGCGCCTGGAAGAGTCGGCGACCTTGCCTGATGCGGGGCCGGCGACCCTGGGGACGCCCAAGATCACCAGCTTCGTGGCCGGTCCGAACCCCGTCGCACGTGGGCTTCCCGTTCGGCTCACGGCGATCTTCGCCGACGGCACGGCGGCTATCGATCACGCGCTCGGTCGGGTGGCCAGCGGCGCGGGGACGTGGGTCGCCGCGCCTGAGGTCGACACCTCATTCACCTTGACCGTCGCCAACCCATTGGGCGAGTCGGCCCAGGCCAGGGTGGACGTGGTGGTTGTCCCCGTGTCTGTGAGCGTATTTGGCAACTTCACCTGCGCCATCAAGAAGGACGCCACGCTGGCCTGCTGGGGACAGAACGACGTCGGACAGGCCACGCCACCGCCGGGCACCTTCAAGGCCCTCAGCGCGGGACACCGCCATTCGTGCGCTATCCGCACCGACGGCGCGGTTCTGTGCTGGGGCGGAAACACGAGCGGCTGCACGATCCCTGATCCTGGCACCTACGCCAGCGTAGCTGCCAATGCGGGCCATTCGTGTGGCGTGCGGACCGACGGCTCCATTGACTGCTGGGGCTCGAACACGGACGGTCAGCAGTTCGCGCCGCCTGGGGTTTTCGTCGCCGTTGCCGCGGGCTGGCGTCACATCTGCGCTTTGGGCAAAGATCGCAAGATCGCGTGCTGGGGCGGCAACGACTACGGCCAGAACAACGTGCCCGACGCGGACTACGTCGAGGTCAGCGCGGGCTATTTCCACTCCTGTGGGGTGAAGACCGACGGCAGCGTCGTGTGCTGGGGGCGGAACATGAAGGGCGAAGGCAGGCCGCCCGCGGGCGCGTTCGCGTCCATCAGCGCGGGCCTGTACCACACGTGCGGTATCAAGACCGACAACTCCCTCGTCTGCTGGGGCGACAATGCCGGCGGGCGCGCCACGCCGCCTGCGGGCCGTTTCGTGTCCGTGGATGCGGGCCAGTACCATACCTGCGCCGTCACGAGCGACGGCCGCGTGGTCTGCTGGGGCGTGAACGGCAACGGCGAGTCCGAGGTCCCGCCCCTCTGAGCCCGCGCCATAGATGTGACGCCGCCGCCCTGTTCGTGACGCTGCTTATTCCGCGTCGCCATTGTGACGAAAGGTTCAGTCACGGCCTGTTTTCGGCCTGGACCGGAGGTGTGCGATGCGATGGAAAGGACAGCAGCTCTTGGCACTGGGGCTCACCGTGCTGGGGGCAGGCTGCGACGCGAGCCGCTCCGACGTCATCGAGACGGACCCTCGCTTTCCGGGGATCGAGATCGCCACGGCGGCCCTGTCGGCTCTGTCGTGCGTCTTCTCGACGGCCAACAACGCGAATGTGGTCACCGTGAACATGAACGCCGGTGATACGGCCCTCATCTCGTCGCGAACCGTGGACAAGGCATTGCTGGTGAACGGCTTCACCTGTGCCACCAGCGACGGCAGCACGCTGGCCACCGCGGCGAGTCTCAAGCGCCTGAACATCGTCGAGGTCACCGCCGGCGCGCAGACGGTGATCCTGGATTTCATCAACGGCGTGTTCGGCGGCGGCACCAGCGTGGCGCCGGGCACCAACCTGGACCTCGACCACGCCTCTGCCGGCACCTTCGCCGACGACACCCTGAAGATCCGCGGCTCGACCATCGACGACAACTTCGTCTTTGGTCAGAACGGCATCTCTCTGCGCAACGGGGTGGTCAAGGACATCATCATGTCCCCGCACGTCAACATCTTCGTCGTCAGCACCGGCAGCGGCAGGGATGCCGTGTCCGGGGCCGGCAGCGCCATCCTGGGCAAGTCGGGCTCGCCGGCTGTGCCCATCCCATTCGCCAAGGCGCTGACCATCTATGGCGGTGCCGGAGACGACGCCTTGGTTGGCGGGACGGCCGGCGACGCCATCTACGGCGGCGACGGGAACGACAAGATCACCGGCGACCTGGGCGATGACCGGCTGGACGGCGAGGAGGGCAACGACATCTTCGATGAGGGCACGCTGGCCAGCGGCAGCGACATCATCATCGGAGGCAACGGCACCGACAGCGTCACCTACTTTTCCCGGGGGGGCACGCTGGGCACCGACTACCCGGTCAGCGTGACCATCGGGGCGGGCGCGGTCAGCGGCGCGCCAGGCGAGGGCGACGACATCGCCGCAGACGTCGAGGTGGTGACCGGCAGCCGGGGTGACGACGCCCTTGTCTGCGGCGCGGGCATCTGCACTCTGAATGGCAGCCAGGGCGACGACACCCTGACCCCGGGCACCGGCCGCGCCACCTTGAATGGTGACGAGGGCGACGACACCTTCGACATGGGCCCCTCGGTGGGCGCCGACGCAGGCGGCAACCCGACGGTCACCACCAACGGCGGCAAGGGCACGGACGTGGTGGACTACAGCGCCCGCACCAACCCCATCCTCATCGACATGAGCGGCGTGGCCATGAGTGGCGAGGGCGAGAACTCCAGCATCGGCAAGGATGTCGAGAACGCCAAGTGCGGCAGCGCTGGCTGTCGCGTGTACGGCAACGACCTGGACAACAAGGTCTGGGGCGGTGCAGGTGACGACCTTCTCTTCGGTGCGGGCGGCAGCGACACCTTCGTGATGGCCATGGGCGACGGCAACGACGGCTTCGCGGGCGGCAGCGGGATCGATCTGGTGGACTACAGCGCCCGCACCGATGCGCTGATCATCTACATGGACGCCACGGTCAACACGCCGGCCACGAACAAGGCCACCTGGAGCATCGTCAGCGCGGGGCACGCGAGCGGCAGCGGGAGCGAACAGGACCTGATCGGCGCGGACGTGGAGAACGCCATCGGTGGCAGCCAGGACGACGTGATCACCGGCAACGCCCTGGACAACACGTTGGACGGCGCCGCCGGCACCAACACCCTTTCGGGTGGCGCCGGCGCGGACATCTGCGTCCAGGGCATCTGTTCGGACGAGACCTGCGAGCTGTAACGCGCGCGTGTCTTCGCCGGTCAGCGCTGGTGCGCTTATTGCTCTAGCGAGTGGCGCCGGCGCTTTGACGCCGAGATGGTCAGAAACATGACGCCGGTTGGGTCGAGAGCGTTTGTTTTGCTTGTCTGCCTCGCTGCATGCGGGGGTAACAGCTCCGGGGCCGGTGATGCGGGTCGCGATGGAGCCGGCGACAACGCAACCCGAGACGGGGCCGCCGAGCGGGCAGAAGGGGGACAGGCCGCCCCCGGGTTGACGGCGGCGGCTGCCTGGCGCTCCGGAGCGAGCGGCGACGACGTGGCGCTGGCCCTGGAGGGCGCCGATCCCGACGGGGACATCGTCCGGATCGCCGTCAGATTCCTGGATGAGCAGGGCTCCCCACTCAATTGCTTCGACACGGACGCGGATGGCGTCCCCGACAGCTCCGAGGGCAGCGCGCGCATCGACACGCCACTGGGGGGCAAGGCGTCCTTTGCGGGCAGTGCCTGGCTCAATGGCATTCTGCAGTGGTGCCCCGGCGCGGCGGGGTGCCTGGTTTGGTTGGAAGACGCGGGCGGGCGGCGCTCCGAGGAGCGAGAGGCCGCCGTTGCGCCCCAGACGGAGCTGGGCACGGGCGCCGGGTGCAGCCCGACCCTCATGGGTGATCGTTGCAGCGCGGGACTGGCCTGCACGGGGCAGCCGCCGACCTGCGCCCCCGCCGTGGCCCCCGTCCTGACCCGCTTGGCTTACCTGCAACTCGCCACGGGTGTGCGCATCGCCGTTGATGGTACGGACGAATCTCACCTGCTTGCGAGACTCAGCCTGGATTTCCTGGACGCCGCCGGCGCGCCCGTGTCCGTCGACCAGGACGGTGACGGAATCGGCGACGGCACCACCATGGACGCCGCCTGCGCCGAGGCATCGCACGACGGCCTGTTCGCCTTCACCCTGTGGCCGGCGGGGGCGTTCGGCTCCGCGGTCAAGAGGCTGCAGGCGACGCCCATGGGCGGCGGGCTCAGCGGCCCGCCCCTGGAGGCCAAGCTGACCGCCGTTGCCACGCGCGGTATCGGGGCGGCCTGCGACTACGCCGGCTTCGACGCCTGCGCCTCGAACTACGTTTGCTCGCCGGGCATCAAGGGCAAGGTGAACACCTGTCTGGGCCTGAGCGCGGCCCGCGGCAAGAAGAACACCGGCGCGCCTGTCTTGTCACCCGCTGGCAAGCTACGCGCCTCAGGCCTCGCCGAGGGCACCAGCCTGTGGGACGCCCCAAGCGGCTGCCAACCCAATGATCCCGTCGGCACGCCCGAGGGCGTGGCCATCCTCCACCTGACGGCGGCCCAGGCCGAGCTGACCCTGACCACCGATCTGCCCGGCACGGCCTTCGACACGGCCCTCTACGTCGTGAAGGATTACGCGGGGAGCGTCCCCACCGTGCTGGGCTGCAACGATGACGGCCCCGCCAGTCCCACGTCCACGCTCACCCTGCGGGACTTGGTCGCTGGCGACTACCTGATCGTGGTGGACTCGTTCACCGCACGCGCCGGCAACTTCGAGGTCCGTATCGTCCCCGGCCCTTGAGCGCACGCCCAAAAAGGCACGACCCGCTTCGCCTGGGGGCAAAGCGGGTCGTGGGGGGAGCCAGCCGATTCGGAGGAAGATGGCCGGGGGGAGGGTCGCTCGGCTGGCCTAGAGCACCGAACGGTTTGAATCGGTCGCGAAAACGCGGATCTGCGTCGCATCCCTTCGTTGCTCGTCGGTCAAATACGTCGAGTATTCTCCC
>JAEXQJ010000089.1 GCA_023438785.1 Pseudomonadota bacterium | reverse complement strand
GGCCAAGTCGCCGGCCCTCACACCCGCGGCCAGCGGGCCCCACGGGGCGCGGGTGGGGGCCCGATGGCCGTTTCCTTTGGGCGTGGGAGAGTATTCTCGGACAGCATGAGGCTCATCACCTGCTCTGCTGCCCTCCTCCTCGTCGTCTCCTGCGGCGACGGAGCCGATCCTTCTCGCCAACCAGATCCAGCCTGGATAGCGGATGTGAAGGCGCGCGCCCAGGCGGTGGCTTCGATTGATGCCACGGTCGCGGGCGACTCCGACCTGGTGTTCTTGAACGAGGTTTTCGCCGGCCGGCGTGTCGTCGGGCTTGGCGAGAACACTCACGGTGCGGCCCAATACAGCCGCGCCAAGACCCGGCTCATCAAGTACCTGCACGAGCAACTCGGATATGACGTTCTCGTGTGGGAGAGCTCCGCCTTCGCCTCTTACCTGGTGGACCAGGAGCTCGACCGGCGAACGGCCCGAGAGGCGACCATGGACGCGCTAGTGGCCGTGTGGCACACCGAGGATGTGGTGGAGCTCTTCGAGTATCTGAAATCGACCCGCGCCACTGCCCGTCCACTCCATCTTGCCGGCATGGATGTCTCGTTCGCCTCGACATACGAGGAGGAGCGCAGGCCCGGTCTGCTCCGAGACCTGGTTGCCGAGATCGATCCAGCCTACGCGGACCAGGTGTTCGCCATGGATAGCGAGCTTGCGTCGAAGCTCAAGGGGATCTGGCGAGCCGTGTACCAGACCGAGGAAGTTGCGGCTTGGGAGATCAGCAATGCCGCCCGGCTCGTCGCCGCTTACCAGACGCTCGCGGCGTTCCTCGCGAGGCACGAGGGGGCGCTGGCCGCCGCGTACCCGGACCGTCCGGCTCTTCCCACGATCGCGCGCCTGGCAGCCCTCGGGACTGCGGCTTGGTTCGAGAGCTTCCTGCCGGGACGCTCCTTCCGCGATCTTCGCGACGCCTTCATGGCCGGCAGTTTTCAAGTCTTTGCGGACACCGTCTATCCTGAGAGCAAACTTATGATTTGGGCCCACGACAGTCACCTCTTCAAGGCCGGAATCCGCAGCACCGGGGCGTCGCATACCGGCTACCGAAACGCGGGCCAGATCATCGCCGAGCGATACGGTGCGGAGGTCGCCATGGTGTCGCTGCTTATGAACCGGGGGCACGCGGCGGACGGTCTTCGCAAGATCTACTCCGTATCGCCGGCGGCGAGGTGGAGCATCGAGGGACTGCTGCACGCGAACGGCGCGCCGGTGGCCTTTCTCGACCTGGCGGGCGCGCAACCCGCGCCGGAGCGCGCGTGGATCGACCAGGAGTTCGTGTTTCGGGACTTCGGACTGGAGGACGTCTTCGCGGTCCCGCGCGAGCAGATGGACGCCGTGCTCTTCTTCGAATCGGTCGAGCCGCCCACGTTTGTCGACCCTTGAGCCCTCGCCCGCATTCCGGAGTTGGGCTTCGCCCAACTTGCCGTGGTTGGGGCGCACATCTGTTGTACTCCCCGCAGCGATCAGGCGAGGCCAGAGCACGGCGAGGGGCTGACCGACGATCAGGCTCAGTTGGAACTGCGTGATGAGCTTCCAGGTCAGCCTGTGTGAGGGCCCAGCGCACGCATGCGGGCCGGTCTCGCTAGCCCCGGTCATCCGTGCTTTTTCGACTCACCCGTCGACCAGGTCCAGAGTCTCTAACGCTTGCAGGACTCGCTGACCGTGCACCCTGCAGCGCACGGTCAGCGGTTTGTCACCTACCGAGCCATGCCCGACACGACCAGGACGTACTTGGCCTGGTAGCCGGTGCTGGGCTCGGTGATGGACCACGAACCGACGGGCCAGCCGCCGTTGTATTCCAGATATGACTTCTGCTGAGGCTGGTGCATGGGCGGGTCCCAATTCAGGCTGCACAGGGCGAAGTCGGCCGAGCCATAGCACTTGTACGCGGGATCGCCCTCCGGGGCCGTGCAACAGCCATCGGGCCCGAAGCTGTTGTTGTTCGGTCCGCCGGACAGGAAACCCGGGGCCGGACCGGGCGCGCTGGCGGAGGTCTCGTCCCACTTCGCCGACTTGTCCGCGAACCACAGGTGCGCGATGGTCTTCGCCGATCGCTCCGCCCCCGCCTTCTGCATGTTGGTCAGATAGACCAAGCCGAGCGGGTTCACGCCGTGCAGGTAGTGAACGTAGTCCTCGGCGGCCGCGGCGGCCTTGTCCGCGTTCGCGCCCGAGCCGTGCTTGGCCAGGTGCTGATAGAGCCGCGCTTGCGCCATCTTGATCTGGTTGCTGCTCCACGTGTAGTCCTTCAGATACGCGCGGTACGGGTCCTTGCTGCTGGTCACGGAACCGAGCTGGTTACCGACGTTGCTGACCACCTGGCTGACGATGGCGGCGCTGACGCTGGCCGAGACGCCGGCCACCTGCGCGAAGTACAGTGCCGCGTCCGCCTTCTCCATATCCCACTCGCTCGGGCTGCCCGATCCCAGGACCTTGTTCCAGTTGGCCTCGGCGAAGGTCTTGTAGGATGCCTCGCCCGTCACCTCGTACAGGTGGACGGCGGCTTGGAATTTCGACATGAGCCGTCCGGCATCGTCGGTCTCCTGGTTGCCGGCGCCCAGCCCGCCCGATCCGGCCTGCTTGCTGTCGTCATTGTTGTGATAGATGACGTTCGGGTTGGCGTTGGCCCACGTCCAGGCCTTCACCGCGCGCGACTTCAAATCCGCGGCGAAGGTCTTCAGCTCGGATTCTGATCGGGCCCCGTAGACCTTGCTGGCGTATGCGAACATGGCAGCGGCTGCCAGGCTGGCGTTGGTGGTGGGCGGACCGTAGTAGCTGGGCTTCGTGGCGGCCGAGGGCGGGCTGGCCCCGTCCGAACCCAGGATGCACAGCATGGATCCATCGGCGTTCTGCATGCGCACCACCCAATCGATGGCGTACTTCACCTCGTCGAGCAGATCGGGGATCCCATTGCCGGATTCGGGGATGTTGTAGTCGTCACCGAACGCGGACGGGTTCTCGCCGAACGCGTGCAAGAGGGTGATCACGACACCCGAGGCCCAGGCGGTGTAGCGATTGGAGTCGCCAGCGTCGAACCAGCCGCCGTGAAGATCGCGAACCTGGGATTCATCGGTCTTAGCCAGCCAGGCGTGCGCCTGCGAATCCTGGCCCTTGCCCATGAGGGCGGCACCGTCGGCCCACTCCGCCCCGGCGTACTGAGCGGTCTTCGCGAACCCGGCGCGCTGGTAGAAGAACATGCGCACGGCATGCTTCAGGACGCTGCGGTAAACGTCGTCGTCGATCTCGAATTCCACCGAGCGAACGTTCTTGTCATTGTCGACCACGGTGTACGTTCCGGGGGTGGTGACGTCGGAGAAATCGAACCACCAGACCTTGTCGCCCGATGAGGTGTCGGCAGCGCCGCCGTTCCAGGCCGAGGGCGTACCTTCCTTGACTGCCTTGCCCGTGGCCTTGCTGACCACCGAGTATTTGCTACCAGGGGTGAAGGGCGCGGTGTTGTCGTACCCGGTCTGCGGCGAACGAATCACGGCGATCTTCTGGCTGCCGGTGCGGTAGCCGAATTGATCAACGACGATCCATGGGATGGGACCGTTGGCGCCGGTTTTGAGTCCCTGGCTCCAAGTGGTATCGGTGCTGGGTCTGTCGGTCGCGGGTCTCGGCGTGGGATCGACGCTCCCTCCGCTCCCGCCCGATGCCGTGGCACCGCCAACCGGCCTGCCGCCATCGCCCGTTCCCCCGGTACCGCCGGATGGAATGCCGCCGCTTGAGCCACCGGACTGGCTTGAGCTGCCAGCGCCAGCCGAGATGCTGCCTGCCGAGCCGCCGGCCCCGGCCCGGCCTGCGGAACCGGCGCTGGCCTGTCCGCCGGATGTCGTACCTCCTGCAGTGATGCCTCCCGAGCTCGTTCCACCAGCATTGCCGCCGGATCTGCCGCTATTCCCGTTCGAGGAAGAGGTGCAGCCAACAGCGGTAAGGCAGCCGAGAAGAGCCACGGTCGAGAGGCAATGAAGAGCGAGTCGCATGGGATTCATCCTTGTCCTGTCTTTGGTCATTGGTCTAGGAGGAATTGCTCCCTCGGTTCCAAGGCGCGCTGTCGCGTCACACCGGCCAGGTTACCGTGAGCGGTCCAGTTCAACGGGCGACGATGGCGTCGACCGCCACGGCTCCAGGACCGCGGTTGATGATGTTGATCGCGTGCTCTCCGTCGCTCAGATCACGCGCCTCATACACAAGCTGCTGGGCCTGGCGCCCGCCGGATGCGGACAGATCGACGGTTTCCTTTGTTTCACCATCGATCTTGATCTCGATCTTTCCGGCCCCAGTCTCTCTGGGAGCATAGACGTCGACGCCGGTCCCGGCGAACCTGGCTGTCCAGGTGTCTCCGATGGTCGTGCTGGTGGTGAGATCCCGGTTGTAATCCCCCGTGGTCAGGCCGACCTTGCGAAGCCACCCGGTTGACGCCACGCCCGAATCGTCGTCGTTGATCCAGTTCTTGCTGTGGGTGATGCGCAGGACGCGGATCTTCGCGAGCTGCGAATCGGAGATCCCGGTCAACGCCGCCACCGTTCCCCTGGGAGTCACCGTGAGGCCCGTCGTACTCTGCGAGAATGTCATCTCCGTGGTGGAGCCGAGCACCTCGACCTTGGACACGGTTCCCAGGGTGGCCCCGCCGGACTTGAGCGCCGAGAGGGTCACCGCACCGCCGTTCCAACTGAGGAGCGTGGCGTAGACGTTGCCCTTGGCGCGAGTGTAGATGACCGAATTGTCGCCCCAGACCTCGAAGGGGCGCGACGCGTACACGGCCTCGCCACTGACCTTCAACCAAGCGCCGATGTCCTTGGCGATCTGGATGCACTGGCTGTCGAGATTCCCGCGGCCGTGCTGGGTGAGGTTGAGCAGCAAGCTGCCGTTTCGCGAAACGTTCTGCATCAAGGTCGTGACCAGACTTGCGGCACTGGCGTATCCCGCTCCAACCTTGTAGTGCCAGTTGCCGCTCTGAATATCGAGCTCGGTCTGGAAGGGATAGGCGCTGATCTGCGATTCGGTTGCCGCCTCGGTGCTCCTCACCAAGGCGCGCTCGACGTAGGGAAGCAGGGATGAGCTGTTCTGGAAGCTGTTGTATTGGCCGCCCACGCCCTTCATGTTCATGACGACGTCGACGGGGCCCTCTTTCCAGGTCAAAGACTTGTTGTAATAATTGGCCACGATCACGGGGGCGATGGCACCAAGTCCCATGTGAACGCCCAGATCAACCTGGGAATCGCCGGCGTGATCGTCGAAGTAGACAACGTCGGGATGGTATTTGTTGATCGCGTCATCCACGCGATACATGAATTGAGTGCCGAAGGCGGAGTTGTTGCACGATTGGTTGCCGCAGTCGGTGCTGTGCTTGGGGCCATAGAGATCCACCGGGTCCATTCCCTCCCACCATCTACCCTTGCCGTCCGCCTTGGTCAGCAGCGCATCGAAGGGGCCCTTCGCGCCATTGGTATAGCGGGCCGGCATCCACTGCCCATAGGTTCGGGCCGGTGTGTTGTGGAAACCAATACCGAAACGAAGCCCCTTCTCACGCGCGATGGGCTCCCAGATACCCACGATGTCCTTCTTGACTCCGACCTTGACGGAGTTCCAAGGCTGGTAGGCCGAATCGAAGTTGTCGAAGTTGTCATGGTGCGAGCCCATGGCCATGAAGAACTTCGCGCCCATCTGCACGTACAGCTCCATCAAGGCGTTGGGATCCCATTGGTCAATCACCCAGTCTCTGCAGATCTCCTTGTAGCCGTATTCGGATGGGTCACCGAATTTGCTGACGTGGTAGTTGTATTGGGCTGAGTTCTGTTGGTACATCCGCAGCGCGTACCAATCGCCCTGCTCGGGCATGGACTGCGGATCCCAGTGCGACCACGCGCCCAGCTTGGCGTCACGCCACCACTGGGGCGCCGAGTAGGCTAGGCCCAGCGCCTTCCAGTCGGCGGTATGGGGGCCCGCGGCCACGGAGAACTTCGGCAGGTTCCAGATATCCGTGCCCGCGACGGTTCCGCCCGAACCCTTCCCGCCGGTCCCGCCCAAGCCCCCGCTGCCGCCAGTCGCGCCGCTGCTCGATCCGGCGCTGCCTCCGCCTGTGCTTCCCCCGACGCGACCGCCCGCCGCCATGAGGCCACCAGTCGAGACACTGCCTCCTTGCCCCCCGCTTTGTCCTTGCCCGGCACCGCCTGCTTGGCTGCCGGCTCGCGCTTGGGTGCCTCCGCCCGAACCACCTGACCCGGCGGTCCTGCTCCCGCCCGAGCCAGCGCTGCCGCCACCGGCGGAGGATCCGCCTGAGCCGGTGTTTCCACCCGAGCTGGCGCGACCTCCCGAGCCCGACGTTCCCTTGCCGCCCGATGGAATGCCGCCGCTCTGGTCCGAGCCACCTTTGCCGCATGACATGACCGCCCAGCAGGCGATGAGGGCTGCCAGACGCGAGCAGGGAAACGCTCTGTCAAAAAGCGGGATGCTGGCGCGAGTCATCGGCGTGCGCGGCACGGGGCGTATTTCGGAGTACATCCTTGGCTCTGGTCGTGTCATGGAACCCATCCTCGGGGTGTTTCGCAGACGCGGAAGCCCTCCTGATCGGCTCGCTCTTTTTCGATCCGAAAGAGTGAGCCTATAGTCAGGGCCTCGGCGTCTGCGATGTGACCCAGGTGCCGGCCGCATGGCAACGCAGCGCTCACACGTCCCCCTCGCCTTGGTGGTCTCCGAAGATCACCGGACCGCCAGCGATGCGGACGTGGCGCGAGGACTGATGGCCAAAGAGGATTGGGCGCTGACGGAGGCGTGGGACCGATTCGCACCGATGGTGCTCATGACCGCGCGCCGTGTCTTGGGCTCGAGCGCAGAATCCGAGGACATCGCCCAGGAGGTGTTCTGCCGGGTCTTTCTCAAGGCGAAGACCCTGCGCGAGCCGGACAAGCTGCGGAGCTTCGTCTATTCAGTGGCCATGCACGCTCTCACCAGCGAGCTGCGGCGAAATAAGCGGCGCGCGTGGTTCCACATCGATGCTCGTGAGCCTCTTGGGGATTTGGGCTGCGAGATCGAATCGCGCGACCTGCTGCGCAGATTCCACGGTCTGCTGGCCAAGCTTCCCGCACGCGAGAGCCTGGTGTTCGTCCTGAAACGGATGGAGGGGATGACGGTGGAGGAGATCGCGGTCGTCATGGAGACATCGCTCTCCACGGTCAAGCGCCTGCTGGCGCATGCTTCCGAGCGTCTAGCGCGCTCTTTCAACGCCGACCCGGGCTTGGCGGCTCTTCTAGATGATAGACGAGGGGAGGAATGAGGACTTCGCGCAACGAGTCCGAGACATGTCGAGGTCTCGACGACCTGACAGAGCTCTATCGCGACGGGTTGAAACGCCCCGACAGAGCGGAGCTCGACCGGGGCCTTGACGGAGTCCGAACGCGCATTGCCGCGCGAATTGCTCATCGGAGGAGAGCGGTTCGTTGGTCATTGACTGGCGTGGGCGCGGCCTTGCTGCTGGTCAGCATCGCATACACCACCGCGCTCACCCGCCGGGCGTCACCCACGCCGGAACCACCGGCTTTGGCCTACCAGATCGAGGGTGGCACCATCCTGAAGGGTGGCTATCTTCGCGAGTCAGGCCATGTGGGGATTAAGGTGCACTTCAGCGAGGGCACTCAGATTGCTTTCACTCCAGGTGCACGTGGTCGCATCCGCTCGGTCGACAAGGACAGCACACGCGTGGCTGTCGACCACGGCAAGGCCGCATTCCACGTGCACAAGACGGAGGGGCGGCGCTGGTTGGTGGAAGTCGGCCCCTTCCTGATCACCGTGAAAGGTACGATCTTCACCACGTCCTGGGACCCCGTGGGCGAGCAATTCGAGCTCACGTTGCGCCGGGGTCTCGTGGCGGTCAGCGGCCCGGCTTCGACGGGCGAGATCAACCTTGAGGCCGGACAGCGGCTGGTTGTGAACCTGGCACGAGCGGAGACCATCATCAGCGAGGCGAGGCCGGGCGACAGCGATGATGAATCCCCTGCGCCGCCCACGCAGCCGGCTGCAGAGCCTGTGGCCCCGCAGGCGCGCCCGGTCACGTCTCCGCGCCGGCCCGTGAGCCAGCCCAGCAGGCCTTCTTCGGCGCCCGCGGCTGGCAACACGACCGGCGGCCGATGGGCCGAGGACTTCGCTCAAGGCCGGTGGGATCGTATCCTCAAGGATGCCGAGAGCAGCGGCATCGAGACGACGCTCAACAAAGCCTCTCTGGACGACCTCTTCGTGCTGGCCGACGCAGCCCGATACCGCCATCGTCTGGAGTTGGCACGGGCGGCTCTGCTCGCCGAGCGACGGCGTTTCCCGAACTCGCCGCGGACGCTGGCTGCAACCTTCTTGCTCGGACGCGTGGAGGAATCCAGCGACGGAGGACGCACTCAAGCCATCGCCTGGTACGACGAATACCTGTCGCGTGCGCCAACCGGAACGCTTGCGGCAGAAGCGCTCGGTCGAAAGATGATGCTCACAGCGGGAGTCGACGGGCCAGCCCGGGCGCGCCCTATTGCTGAAGACTACCTCCGCCGTTTCCCCAACGGTAGCTACGCACGAGCAGCGAGACTGCTGCAGGCGCAGCCCGCACCCCGCGCGCCGTGAGATTCCTGGGCCTCGCCCTCTTGGCCGTCGTCCTGCTGGCCCATGCGGAGCCGCTTTCTGCGGCAACCGTATCCATCGTGCAGCCAGCGCGCCCCACGCCGGAGGTGGCGCTCACGTTGTCTCGGCTTCGGGGAGAGCTGTCGTCGATAGGCCTCGCCGTCAAGGTCGCGGACGGCCTGCCCGCAAGCCAGCCATCCGACTCGGATGCCGTCATCGCCGTGGTTGGCGACGGCACTCCGCTGGTTGTCGAGGTCTGGTTGGCGAAAGCATCACCCGGGCAACCGGAGATCATCAGAGTCGCGGCGGCGGCCGGCACCAGGAATGCGCCTGAGATGCTCGCCTTGCGTACCATCGAAGTCCTGCGAGCGAATCTCTTCGATGTCGATTGGGCCGTGCGGGGACCCATCGGGCACATCGCGCCACCGCTCGCGCCCCATTCGCCACCGCTGGAGCGGGAACCATCTTTGCTTTCATCTCCGCGGCTTGGACTTGAAGCCGGCGCCGCCGTCCTCACCAGCCTGGACGGCGTCGGCCCCGCCATCCTGCCGACCGTGCGCGCCCAGTGGGTGATCAAGCCAAGGCTGGCACTTCAGGCAACTCTGGCGGGATTCGGGACTCAACCCACGGTCACGACCTCGCTCGGACATGCGCGGGTTTCCCAGCACTACGCCTTGGTCGGTGGCTGCTATAGCTTTCCCGCGCCGCACAGGATGTGGCCCTTTCTTTCACTGTCTCTCGGCGCCTTGCGCACATCGGTTCTAGGCCATGCGCTCACGCCGCCCGGCGGAGATCGCGCCACGCAGTGGTCACTCCTGCTCGATGGCGGCTCTGGGATCGGGTTGCGCCTCTGGGGGCCCACCTACCTGACCCTGGGGGCGCATGCGCAGGTGGCCGCGCCTTATGTGGCGGTTCGCTTCCTGGATACGGTGGCGGCGACATCTGGTCGCCCCAACGTGCTCCTCGTCTTCACGATGGGTGCCTGGCTATGAAGACGCGACGCCATCTCGCGATCATCGCTGCTCTGGGGCTGGCCAGCGGCTGCTGGCGTGCCGACCTCTTTGCCTTGCGGGGCTCAGGCAAGGACGCCGCCCTCGACACCGAGGCCACCCCACAAGACGCCCTGCCAGCGAGCCGAGGTTGCGGCAGGACATCGGCACTGACGTTTGCTCCCGTGCCGAACCAGGATCCCAGTGCAGCCCCGGGATCGGGGCATACCGTGGGGCACGGCGAGGGTGGCCACTACACCCTTCAAAGTGGCGGCCAGAGCCGGACCTTCGTGATGAGACTCCCCGACAATTACGACAACAACAAGCCCTACTGGCTGATCTTCACATTCCATCCCAGGGGTGGAAACACCTACGGCATCGACAACGGCGGCTTGAATGGCTACGTCATGGCCTATTACGGACTGCAAAGGCTCTCGAATAATGGCGCCATCTTCGTTGCCCCCGACGAGCTTGGGGCCGGTTGGGCCAACAAGAACGGTGAGGATCTTCGGTTCGTCGACGATATGGTCCAGTTGATTGGCGACAACTACTGCGTAGATACCGCACACATCTTCGCCCAAGGCTTCGCGACCGGGGGCAGCATGGCCTACGCACTGGCGTGCGCCCGTGCGCAAGTCTTTCGCGGGGTGGCCGTCTACGAAGGCGGCGTGCAGAGCGGCTGCGACGGCGGCCGCGATCCCATCGCTTACTGGCAGATGGCTGGCATGGAGGACTCGGTGTTTTCTGTTCAGGACGCGCTCCCCATGCGTGACAGATTCGCGCAGAACAATGGTTGCGCCGCTCCGAGTACAGAGCCCCCACGGCCGCCCAGGGCGCCCCCTTACCTGAACCCCGGGGGCCACGTCTGCACGGACTTCACTGGATGCTCCAGCGGACATCCCCTCCGCTGGTGCGTGCATCAGTCCGGCCTCGGAAACGCCATCGTGGACGGAACCGCTGACCTATACAACTCTTGTGCGGCGTACCCGAGCACCTGCTCGACAACATGCCCTTGTACGTGGGTTCCAGAGGACGTGTGGCAATGGATGACGTCCCTCTGACGTCTCTGGGATCGCATCCCGGTTCAGCGTCGCTGCCCCAAGCATTTCCCGCCAGCGTCGAGTCCTGCGCCGCAATTCGATTGTGCACGTTTGCCTGCTACAGTTCGAAGTGGCGCTTGAGCTCTGCAAGACAGACTTCGATTTGAACGCGCGCCAATTCGAGGCGATTCAATCCAGTCTTCAAGGATGAGGCCTCGCCAGGCGATCTGCTTTTCGCCACGCTGGTGACGGAGCTCGATCGGGCCTCGCTGGCGCTCGCACAGACCGATCATACTTCGAACATCAAGACTCTCGCACCCGCGGCCTGATCGATCATACGGTCTTCCCTAATCAAATCGACCGTTCGTGCGCATCCGTGAGGAGCGCACAGGAGGAATGCTGACATGATGGATAAAGAACGAGCCCTCCGTGCGTCGAGGCTTGGCGCCGTGGCGCATTTCTCCCTCTGCCTCTCTTTGGTGACGGCTGCATGCAGTTCCTCTTCCACGAACGCCAACGGGGAGGGCGGAACGCGGACTGGTGGCTCAAGGGGCGGTGGCTCGACGGGTGGCTCCGGCAACGCCGGCGGTTCGAGCAATGGCGGCGCCTCCAACCCTGGCGGTTCAGGAGGCGGCGGCGCGCCACGCACGGGCGGCGTGGCCGGCGCCGGCGGATCGGGCGGCGGTGGTGGTGCAACGAGCGCGGGCGGGTGGAGCAGCGGCGGCGCAATTGCGACCGGCGGGTCGAGCAGTGGCGGAGGCGGTGCGCCCGGTACCGGCGGCGCTTCCACTGTAGGCGGATC
>JAEXQJ010000056.1 GCA_023438785.1 Pseudomonadota bacterium | reverse complement strand
CCGCGGCGGGGGCTTCTCAGAAGTACGCGCGCACGCCGATCGCGAAGTCGATGGTGAAATCGAGCGGCGGGATGATGACGATGGCAGGTGCGATTTCGATGTAGGCCTCCAGGAAGCTGGGGCGGCGGAAGGTGAAATCGAAGCCCAAGGGGACGCGGCCGAGCAGGGCCAGGTCCGAGTGACCGCCGTCGCCGTAGTTCCAGAAGATGACGCGGCCGCCGCCGCCCGCGTGCCAGTCGAGCTTCAGATTCCCGTGGATGATGTTCTCCTGGTACAGGTAGTCGGCGTGAACGCTCATTGAGCCGTGGCCGCCGTTGCACCAGTGGCGATCATCATTTTCGTCGTAGCAGTAGCCGCGGCCGTAGCCGTAGATGCCCAAGCCGAAGTCCATGGCATCGTTGCCGTCGAGAAAAGCCTTGGCCACGATGGCCGTGGGATCTCCGATTTGGAATCCGAGCCCGAAGTTGCGCGAAAGGCCAACCTCGGTGGCTTGTGCCGCGCCGCTGGTCAGGATGAGCGCCAGGGCGGGGATTGCCGCGAGCGGGGGGATGCGCTTCATGTCGCCATCCTAATACGCCCACATTGCCCGACGCCTCGCATTTCTTCGCCAGCACCCGTCGCGGGCGGTACACCATACGCCTGAAGACCGTGCGCCACGTCGAGTTTGCCAGCGGGTTCTTGTTGTCGGCTTTGTGTCTGGCCGGCGCGTGCCAGCGTGTGCGCCAGGACGGCGCGCCGCCCGCCGTGCGCCCGACACAAGCCACCCCGGTTGCCCTTGTCCCCGCCGAGCCGCCCAAGCCGGATCCGGATGCTCTCGTCGAGCGTTCGGGCCTGCCCGTCGAGCGTCGGGCCATCCAGGTGGTGGCGGGCGCGGAGCGCACCGTCGATGCGGCGGAGGCCGAGGCACGCGGCCTCACCCTCGTCGACCTCTCCGACGCCTGGTCGCCCTACATCTTCCAGGACGGCCAGGCCCCCGACGGTGCCCTGTTGCCCAACCGTTACCGCACGGTCTTCGTCGGCTTGGCCAATGACCGCGGCGACGGCGACGGTCGCCCCTTGCCGCCCGGCGAACGCAATTACCTCGAACTGTACGGCGTTCCGCCCTCACTTTCCGTCCTGCGCGCGCGCTTCCTGTCCGACGCCCGGCGGACCTGCGAGGCCGGCGTGGACAACGCCAAGCTGCTGGCCGTGGACGGCATCCAGACCTTCGGCCGCACCACGGAGAAGAAGGAGGCCACCAAGCACGAACGGCGCGGTCTCCGCCTTGAGGCGGCGCGAGAGAAGGCGGGCGTGGCCACGCTGGAGGAGTTGGCGAAGGCCGATCCCCGCGCCGCGGGCGAGGTGAAGGCCCATCAGCGTGTGGAGCTCGAGCGCGCCGCCTTCGCCGAGGTCGAGAAGCGCCTGGCGTGCGAGGGGCTGATGGATCCGGGCAAGCACACCCCGGGCACGTACGACGCGATCATGCGGACGGCGGTGCTGGCGTTCCAGCAGAAAAACGCCATCTTCGCCCAGGCCGACCTGACGCGCGCAACCCTGGAGGCGCTGGCGCAGCCGCTTCAAGCCAACAACTTCGCGGCGCTGCGCCGGGTGCTGGCCGAGCGCGCGGCGCACGCCGGCGGCTTCATCGAGGACGGCACAGCGGCGGGGGCCTTCCCACGGCCCAAACGCACGGGAGCGGCGCGGGTGCCCACGTACAAGACCGCGGACGGCCACGACGAGCCCGTCCCCGACTTGGTGGGCCGAGCGACCCAAGCGCTCATGGACCGCCTCGGCCTGCGCGGCCCCGAGGACGCTCTGTCCTTCTTCAAACGACACGGAGAGTCCGATTTTCGCTGGCTGTGCGCGGCGGTCCGCTTCCCCGCGTTGCCCGAATACTACGGCCCGCACATGGATCTGGTGGCGGAGATCGATCGCGGCGACATCTGGTACGACTTCCCCTTCGACAGCAAGGGCAACCGACTGCCGCAGCCGCGCGAGAGGTTCCCCACCATGAACGTCTTCGTGCGCTGGCGCGGGCAGAAGGTGCCGCTCGTGAGTTGGCGTACGACGATCGGCGGCTGGCGTGTGGAGGTGGCGTCCGACGGGCAGGAGTACTACCGCTACAAGGACTCCGACGTGGGGCCTCGCGTGTGGCGACACATCGTGGCCGCGCCCGTGTGGTTGCCGCCCTCCAGCGCGCCGCTGGCGGGCATGGTGAAGACGAAGTGGGTGGCGGGCGGCTACCCCAAGGTGGTGAATTACGACGAGACGGGCCCCGGCTATCTCTCGGCCTACGGCCTGGTGGCGGGCATCCACGAGCAGGCCAAGTCGCGCGGCAACGGCACCGTGTACTTCGACAACGGCATTCGCACCCACGGCTCGTCCGACTACCTGTCGCTACGCGGCCGTTTTTCCCACGGCTGTCATCGCCTCTACAACAACTTGGCCGTGCGCCTCTTTTCGTTCGTGCTCAAGCACCGCAAGGCCAAGGTCCTGGGCCCCATGGCGCTCGATTTTCGACGCGTTTTCTATCTGGACGGCGAGATCTTCGAGATGCGCCTGCCGACCCGTGGCTTCTATTACGCACTGGAGCCGCCCCTGCCCGTCGAGACGTTGAAGGGCAGCATCAAGGGCAAGCTGCAGGCGCCGGTCAGCGGCTACGTGCCAAAGCCCGGTGTGCAGTACGAGGGAACGGTCGCGCCCAATGGCCCCGAGCGCAAGACCAGTGGCAGCGGTGGGCGCGCTGGCTCGCGTATCAGAGCGGAGGCGCCATGACGGTCCGATGGTCCCTGCTGTTCCTGTTGTTGGCCGCTTGCCGTCAGAGGGGCGAGGTGCCTGTTGCCGAGCCCGAGCCCCGCGTGGCACCGGCCGCCACCACGGCACCCACGCCGGCCACGCCAGCCCGGCCCGGACCGAGCACCGAAAAGGAGCCCGTGGAGCGCGCCTCGGACGACGAGCTGAAAGCCGAAGCGCGCGAGGCCAACCCCGTGTCGGAGACCGTGACGCTCACTCTGAACGTGAATCCGCCTGTGAAGGCCGTCGTGATGTGGGGGGCCAAGAAGGTCGGGCAGGTCTCGACAGCCAAGCCGTCCTTGCAGTGGGAGCGACCGCGCTCCAGCGGGCCCGTCGATCTGGAGATCCGCGCCGACGGCTTCCTGCCGCACCACACGCGTCTGCATACGGATCGCAGCGACAAGGTCAACGTGCGCCTGGTGCGTCTCGCAGACGCGCCGGGCGTGAGCGGGTATCGCGCCCAGCCGGCCAACCAAGGGGAGTAGTCTGGTTCGCGGCCCGCAAGCACGAGCCGACGCCCGCCAACGTCGGTGCTCCGTCGGGCACAGGCCGACAGCGGCGAGGAATTGACCGGCAACTCGGGCTCGATCCCTCTCGACGGCTGCTGTCAGTGTCTGGCTCGTGGCTTGCTACCTCTTCAGCTCCGCAACCCGAGGAGCACTCCCCCATGAGGAGATATCGAGCTTTACGTACTTCCGTCGGCCGGGCAGGTGTCCCAAGTTCGCCAGCCCTGTCCGGTTTGTGGATGACCGCTGACGAATTCGGGCTCTCGCAGGGCGGCTGCAGATGATCTGCTGCTTCGCCATAATCCCCGACGGTGACCAGCAGCCCTCTGCCATGTTCACCGACCTGGAGGACGCCATGGATTGGGGCTTGGAGACCTACGGCGGAGACGCTTTCCGTATACGGTACATCCAGGTCACACCCGTGGAGAATGGAGACCGCACATCCGGACCCAACGGCCCGGCGTAGTCCGCGTGAACTGACCCAGCTTAGCGTCGGCGCCGGGGGGCCAGGGGCTTGGTGCCGCGGCGGCTGCCGGGGCGCGGGCGTCTCGACGCGGGCTTGGCCGGCTCGGGCGCCGGGCTGGGCGGGGGCGGCTCACCCTTGGTCGCGCGTTCCTCCAGTTTCTCCAGGCGCTCGCGCAGGCGCACCGCTTCGCCGTTCAGGCGCTCGACTTCTTCTTCCAGCTTGCGCATCCGTTCGGCCGGGCGGCCCTTCTCGCGCAGCTCCACCACGGCCTCGCGCATGCGCCGCCGTGCCCGGCCATCCAACTCCGCGGCCTGGGCTTGCTCCAAGGCGCGCACCGCCCGCATGTCACCGAGCAGCACCAGGGCTGAAGCCGCCTCCATGCGGACGCGGAAATCCCGATCGGTCAGCCACGCCTCGACGCGCTCACGAGCCCGGCGGGCCTGCGTCGTGCCCTCGGCCAGGTGGGCGAAGGCGGCCACCATGGCGCGCCGGGCCTGCAGAGAAGCGGCGGGCGAGAAGAGCGCCTCCACGAGGGGCAGGGCCGCTTCGTCGCCGCTGGCACCCAACCCCTCGATGGCACGCGCGCGGATCACATCCTGGTAGGCCGGGCGGTTGAGCGCGCGCGGCAGGACATCCAGGGCGAGCGCCGAGCGGGTCCGACCCAGGGCCAGGGCCGCATTGGCCTCCACGAAGCAACTGGCATCGCCCTGCAGGACCCAGTGTTCTAGGATCTCCGCCGCGCGCTGGTTGCCGGGAGCGTAATCCACGCGGAACTCGCCCAGCGCCGCGGCCACGGCCCGGCGCACGCGCGGGTTCGGCTGATCGCGTGCGAGCAGGAGGGCGTCGAGCGCGTCCTGGCGGCGGGTCTTGCCCAAGGCCGTGGCGGCGGCGGCCCGCACGGCCCAGAACGTATCGGTCTCCAATGCCGCGCGCAGGGCGCCCACGGCCGCCGGGCTGGGGCTTTCGACCAGGGCGCGCGCGGCCAGCAACCGATCGATGCCCAGCGCCGCGGCTCTCAGTTGACGCGCCCACAGCAGGTGACCCTTCTTGAATTGGGCGGTCTTGAGGAGCACGTCGCCGGGATCGAAGACCACCTGCGTGGGCCGGGCGGGCAGACGGAACTCGAAGCCGTGCGTCCGCTCTCTGACCTTGACCACCTCGTCGCGCGTTTGCCCCTCGACCTCGAAGCGCACCTGGGCGTGGAATCGGAAGGGCTCGCCGGTCTGCTTCTGTTCCAGGCGCAGCGTCCCCAGCCCCTTGTCCGCATCCCACTCCCAGCCCAGCTCCAACTCGGGGTGTCCGGCCCGGTTCACCCACTGATCGAAGAATCCGTCCATGTTGCGCCCCGAGGCGTCCTCGACCGCCCGGGCCAGATCGCGTGTCTCCACGGTGCCACGCGCGTGGCGTTCCGCGTACAGGCGCAGGGCGCGCCAGAAGACATCGTCGCCCAGTTCCTGCCGCAGCATGTGCAGCACGCGTCCGCCTTTCTCGTACAGGTGCCGGTCGAACAAATCGATCGGCTCCTCGTATTGGCGGCAGAAGATCGGACGCTGGTAGTGCCCCGCCTCGCCCAGGTAGGCGTCGAGATCACCGAGCAGATCCGCATCCGCCTCGTCACGCCCGCGCGAATGCTCACGCCACACGTACTCGAAATAGGTGGCGAAGCCCTCGTTCAGCCAGGCCTCGGGCCATTCGCGGCAGGTGATGAGATCGCCCCACCACTGGTGCGCCAATTCGTGGGCCACCAGCGCCTCCACGTCGTGATCCAGGGCGGCGCGCTCGTCGAGCAGGGCCTCCGAGGTCAGGGTGGTGGCGGTGGTGTTCTCCATGCCTCCGAAGATGAAGTCTGAGACATAGATCTGGCTGTAGCGGCGGAAAGGGTAGGGCACACCGATGCGTTCGGAGAAGAAGTCGATCATCTCGGGCGTGCGACCCAGACTGCGGCGCACGTCCGCATCGCGGCCCTGGGGACCGTAGTAGTAGACGGCCACGCCCGTGGCGGGGGCGCGGTCGATCTGCTCGGAGAACGGCCCGCAGGCCAGGGTCACGAGGTAAGGCGAGTGCGGGACGTCGAGGACGTAGTGCCACAGCACGCGGCCGTCGCTCAGCTTGCGCGTCTCCCGCAGATCGCCATTGGAGAGCACGCGCAGTCCCGCGGGGACCGTGCACAACACCTCGCTGGTGGCCTTCTCGATGGGCAGGTCCACGCACGGCCAGTAGTGGCGCGAGTCCTCGTCCTGTCCCTGGGTCCAGCACTCCAGCGCCCGCTCGGGATGGCTCTCATCGGGGCCCACGAAGTACAGACCGCGCCGGGGCGTACAGCGATAGGCCACGGCGAGGTGGAAGCGCTCGTCGCGCGCGTAGCGGCGATCCATGCGCACGCGCAGGCGTTCGCCGTCGTAGTCGCTGGCCGGGACCGGCCGGCCGTTGAGGGTGATGGCCCCGATGGTCATGTCCACCGCGTGCAGTTCCACCACATCCAGGCCATCCCGGCGGGCGGTCATGGAGAGGGTGACCTGACCGGCCAGCGTGCGGCCCGGCAGGTCCGGCTCCCACTCAAGCCGGACATGGGTGACAGCCACGGGGCGATCCGGGACGTAGTGGGACTGGGTGCCGGGGGGAACGAAAGGCCTGGGCATGGTTGATCTCCGACGGACAGCGACGAAGGGTAGCGCGAAATCAGCCGACCTCGCCAGCAGCCTGCTATACAACCCTCGTGCCTCACGATCCCGCTCCGGTTCGCCACAGCGCCGTCTTGGCCGGTGTCTCGCCCGCGCAGGTCTACGCCGTGGTGGTGGATTTCACCGCCTATCCACGGCTCTTTCCCGAGATCAAAGAGGCGCGCGTTCTGAAGGTCGATGGCCTGGTGAGCCGGGTCGAGTTTCGGGGCAACATCGTGCTGCCCTTCCGTTACGTGCTGGACCTGACCTGCGAGCCCGAGGCGGGCCGGGTGTCGTGGCGGTACGTCGAGGGCGAGGTGGTCAAGGACTCGCTGGGGGGCTGGCGCTTTGCCGCCGAGGCCGACGGCACGCGCGTCGAGTACGAGGTCAGCCTGCGCGTCGAGGCTCCCGTGCCCGGCTTCCTGCTGCGCAAGATCACCGACGGCCTGGTGGCCCTCTCCTTGCCGGCCATGTTCCAGTCGGTGCGCCGCGAGGCCCTGCGGCGTTAGGGCGCTTCGCGATCAGCCGCCGTCACCCATCAGAAGCCGCGGTCGATCGATGCCCGCCACCAAGCGTTCGAGGCGTCCGTCTGCCTCGACGGAGGCCAGGAGCTGGGCAGCGGCTCGGCTGTAGGTCGCCCGATCGATCTGACCCTCCAGCAGCCGAAAGCGCAGGAACACGAACGCCGTCTGCGTCACGTCCGAGAGGCAGTACTGGCGCAGCATTTCGATTTGCCCGGCCCGATAGAGCCCCTCCACCTGGCTGCCATCCAGGCCCTCATCCTTGCCGGGCAGGCCGATGAGGCGGGCCGCCCCGTGCAGCGAGGTCATCCGCGCGGCCCCGTGATCGGAGAGGAAATCGGCCAGATCGAGGTGCCCTTCCTGCGTGTAGCGATAGCGATAGCCCGTCTCGCGGTAATACCAGGGCAGGGCGATGCCGTGGCGGAGGGCGCGCAAGACCAGCACGGGCAGGTCGAAACCGCGCCCATTCCAGGTCACCAGGTGCGGCTTCCATTTGCCCATGAACTCCGCAAAGTCCGCGAGCATGCCGGCCTCGTCCTTGCCCTCGCCGATGGTGCCCATCTTCTTGCAGGCCAGGGTCTCATCCAGCCACATCACGCCTATCACCACTGGTTTGCAGGCGTAGGGCGGTGGAAACGGTCGCTCCATGCCCGGCGCAGGTGGTGCGGGAACGTACAGATCGCTGTCCGGGACGGTCTCGATATCCAGCACGAGATGCGTGGGTGGCATGGCGCGGATTGTAGCGCTGCCGACGGCGGGCGGGGCCGCATAGCC
>JAEXQJ010000367.1 GCA_023438785.1 Pseudomonadota bacterium | reverse complement strand
GTGGTGCGGTTGTGCTGCGCGGTCTTGCCCTTGACGAAAGGCACCAATTCGCCCAGGCGCGCTTCCAGTGCGCCCTGTGCGCCCGCGGCCAGGGCCCGGTTGGGCAGGAAAGTCGTGCGCAGAGCCGAGAGCAAGGGCTCGCTCGCCGACGGCGGCTGATCCGCGGGCCAAACCAGCACCACGTCGAGTGGCGTGTCCGTGTAGAAGTCGACGGCCAAAAGCGCCTCGGTCATGGCCAAGGCGCGCCGGGTCAGCACGCCGTAGTGGGCCGCCAGGGCCCGCTCGGCGATGTGCCGCCAATCCTGATTGCCCGTCAGCTCGGCCAGGCGCAGGGCGGTGAGAATGGCCACCGAGGTCCCGGACGGCTCGGAGCCGTCGTGGTTGGGTTTCTCACGCGCGATCATGGTCTCGGCATCGGCGGCGGTCATGAACCAACCGCCCGCCTGCGGATCGCCGAAGTTCCGTTCCAGGTTCTGGCTGACCGCGATGGCGCCCTCCAGCCAGCGCGGGGCGAAGGTGGCCTCGTACAAATCGAGCAGCCCCGCCGCCACGAAGGCCTGGTCTTCCAGGAACCCCTGCGGTTGCGAGCGTCCGTCCTTGTGGCTGTGCAGGATGCGGCCGTCGCGCCCCATCGTGGCCAGCACGAACTCGGCCGCACGCACGGCCGCCGACACGTAGCGCTGCGAGTTGAGCACCCGCCCCGCGAAGGCGAAGGCCGAAATGGCGAGCCCGTTCCACGAGGCGATGATCTTCTCGTCGCGGTGGGGGCGAACGCGACGGGCGCGCACCTCCAACAGCTTGGCGCGCGCGGGGGCCAGGGCCGAGATCTCGTCGTCGTCCAGGACCTGCAGGCGCAAGACGTTGCGTCCCTCGAAGCTGCCATCGAGCTTCACGCCATAGGCGCGCATGAAACGAGGCGCCTCCGCGCCCAAAACCTTCTGAATCTCCTCTGCCGTCCACACGAAGTAGCGCCCTTCCTCGCCCTCCGAATCGGCGTCGGTGGCCGAGTAGAAGCAGCCCTCGGGCGAGCTCATCTCACGCAGCAGATAGTCCATGGTCTCGCCGAGCACGCGCGCGAACAAGGGCCGCCCCGTCACCTGGAAGGCCTCGCCATAGGACAAGGCCAACAGCCCCTGGTCGTAGAGCATCTTCTCGAAATGCGGCACCATCCAACGCTCGTCCGTCGCATAGCGATGGAAACCACCGCCGAGCTGGTCGTACAGGCCACCCGCGGCCATCTTCTCCAAGGTGCGCGTGGCCATGCGCAGAATGTCCGCATCCCCGGTGCGTCGGTGGGCGCGCAGGAGCAGCCGAATGGGCAGACTGGAGGGGAACTTGGGCGCGCGGCGCAGCCCGCCCTGGTCGCGATCGAAGGCGTGCCGGCAGAACTCCACCGTGGCCATGACGATCTCGGGACCAGGCATGGGCCGCTCCAAGACCGGCTCGGGCCTCTCGACCTCCTCACGAATGGCCGCCGAGAGGGCGTGGGCCGACTGACGCACACGCGAGGGATCGGCGTCGTAGGCCGCCTTTAGCTCGCTCAGCACGGTGAGCAGCCCCGGTCGCCCCTCTCGATCGCGGGGCGGGAAGTACGTGCCCGCGAAGAACGGCTCGCGCTCCGGGGTCAAAAAGATGCTCATGGGCCAGCCGCCGGACCCGGTGAGGGCCACCAGGGCCGTCATGTACAGGGTGTCCACGTCGGGCCGCTCCTCCCGATCGACCTTGATGGACACGAAGTTGCGGTTGAGGAACGCGGCGATCTCCTCGTCCTCGAAGGACTCCAACTCCATGACGTGGCACCAGTGACACGTGGAGTAGCCCACCGAGAGGAAAACGGGACGCCGCAACCGCCGGGCCTCGTTGAACGCCTCGTCACCCCACGGGTACCAATTCACCGGATTGTGGGCGTGCTGGAGCAGGTAGGGGCTGGCCTCGAGGATGAGGCGGTTGGTGTACTTGGGCAGCCCCGCGCCCAGCAGGTGACGCGTCCGGGGTACATATCCAGGGCCGCTCGCCGCCAACGCCGCCTGAAGCTTGGCCGCGAGGCCCGCGGTAATGGGAGGGTTCCCGGGCAGATGGGCTGCCATCATGACCTCTACCTGAAAGCGTGGCCTTGCCCGTCGCCCTTCGCCAGGCACCGTCGGCAACGCGCAAGCACGGCAGCGCGGGCGGACGCGACTGACTATACTTGCGTGAAGTGACGCCCCGCCCGCTTCGTCTGCTCGAACTCGGCATGCGCGCCTACGCGGAGGTCTGGGCGCTGCAGAAGGACCTGCTCCTTGCCCGGCAACGGGACGAAATCGACGACACGCTGGTCCTGGTGGAGCATCCCCACGTCATCACCATGGGCCGTGGCGCCGACCGCGCGAACCTCCTCGACGCGGCGGATGTGCCCGTGTTCGAGATCGAGCGCGGCGGCGACGTGACCTACCACGGTCCCGGCCAGTTGGTGGGCTACCCCATCCTGCTGCTGCGCGAGGACGAACGCGATCTGCATCAGTACCTGCGCCGATTGGAGGAGGTGCTGATCCGAACCCTGGCCGACTTGGGCCTGCGCGCTGGCCGGCGCCCGGGTTGGACCGGCGTGTGGTGTGCGGAACACAAGCTGGCCTCCATCGGGGTCGCGGTCAAAAAGTGGGTCACCATGCACGGCTTCGCCCTCAACGTGTGCACCGACCTGCGGCGGTTCGCCGCCATCAACCCGTGCGGTCTGCAAGCCACGGTCATGGCGTCGGTCGAGAGCGAATTGGCCCGTCCCGTGGCGACGGGCGAGGTGCGCCCGGGCCTGCTGGTCCACTTCGCCGAAGTCTTCGCGCGACGGTGGGAGTAGGTGGGCAAGGGCATTTCGCGACGGCCGCTATATCGGAGCCAGGCCCACTGGTTTAAGTTAGCAGCCATGCTGTGTGACCGTCGAATCAAGCACACGCATGGGGCCACTGCCCTCGCGGCCGTCCTGCTGGTCGCGGGCCCGGCGTTGGCTCAGGTCGGAGTCGCCGCACCGGACATCACCCCAGCGCCCCTCGTGGCGCCGGCCGCCGTGGTGCCCCTGGCTCCCGCCGCGATCCCTGCTCCGCCGGCGCTCCCCGCGCCAACTGCGCTGCCGCCGCCCGCGCTGACCCCGACCACGCCTCTCGGCAATCTGGCCAGCGCCGTGATCGGCAGCCGCCTGACCACGCGGTTCCAGAACCCGCGCAAGCCCGACGAGGTGGACGACGTGGGGCTCGACGGCGAGTTGCAGATCCTTCTCGCCGGCCAGCTCCACCCGCTCTTCGCATGGCAGGCCGGCCTGGTGGGCACATTCGGCGGCCTGGACAGCACGGGCAACTACGACAGCAGCGGGCGCGCCAGCCTGCTCGAACTGATTGGCAATCTGGACGTGTCCGATGCTTTCCACGTTTGGCTCGGACGCCTGCTGGTGCCCGTGGATCGCTCCACCCTGAGCACGCCGTGGTCCATCGCCCCCTGGACCTTGCCCGGCGAGTATCTGCGCGGGCAGCCCCGCTTGGGTCCGCGCCAGGGAAGTTTCGGGCGCAGCGACGGCGCCGTGGCGTGGGGACAATGGCGGGGCGGGACGCTCAAGTATTACCTGGGCGCCCTGGGCCTCGCCGATCCTCGGGACAGCCCTGTTTACACAACCCGAGTCAGCCTCAGCCTTCTCAACCCCGAACCGGGTTACCGCAACGCCAGCTCGTATTACGGAGAGAAGGACGTATTCGCGCTGGGCGTCGGGGCCCAGCACCAACCCCACGGTTCAGTCGATCGGCTGGCTCTCCCGGCGGCTCAGGATGACTACACCCAGCTCAACGCGGACCTTCTGCTGGAAAAGAGAATCACCGGCGTGGGCGTGGTGGACATCGAGGGTGCCTTCTACAAAGTGTGGGGCGACAATGAGCCGGCCAGCTATCACTGGTTCGCGCTGTTCAGCTACCTTTTGCCCCTCGACGTGGGCCTAGGCCGCTTCCAGCCGCTGGTGCGTTTCCAGCACGCCAAGCTCAAGCAAGCCGACAGCAAGGTCCTGGTGTTCGACAGTCAGCTCGGCTACGTCATCGACGACAGTCGCCTGCGACTCGCCGTGCTCTACCAGTACAGCCGAATCGCCGGCACCACCGGCAACGCCATTCTGGCCGGCATCCAATTGGTCACGCCCTAAGCGGCTGCGCGGCCGGCACCGCTCCGGGGACGCATTCGAGGGTGCTAGCCCGCGCGGAACTGGAAGTCGCGCTGGCGGACCAACTCGCCCGTCTCCAGGTCCACCAAGAAGGCCGTGCCTTCGCCCACCATGCCGTTGAAGGCGCGCAGATACCACACGTCCAGGCCCCAGCGCGCATGTCCGCTCTCGCTGGGCGGGCACCATTCGGCGGCCTCCAGATCGCCCAATCCAGGCGGTCGAGCGCGGGTCTGACTGGCCACCTCCTGGAAGTGCGACGAGGCGCGCACGATCTGCTCCGCCTTGCGCGCCAGCTTGGGATCGATCTCGCGCCGCCATTCGCTCACCAGCCGAAAAGGCTTCAGCTCGCCTGACACCGGCCCCTCGGCCTCGTAGACCTCGTCGGCCACCAGGCCGGCGAAATCCGAGACGTCGAACTCGGGGAAGATGTTCTCCTTGGCGATCTGCTCCTCGCGCTCCTCGACGGCCCGCTCGCCCAGCGCCTTGCCCTCGGCCCCGTAGTACGCGAAGAGGCGCACGATGAGGTTCTGCGAGGGAAGCTTGTGGTCCCAGTCGATGACCCACAGGCCGGCCCGGTAGCTCTTGGCGCGAAAGGGAACGAAGGAGGGCAGCGCCGCGGCCAGCTTCTCACGCGACTCGGGCGTATCGAAGAGGCCCTGGGCGATCACACGCGGATGACGCCGCAGCTCGTTCTTGAAGGCAGCCCGCAAATCGTACTGGCCCATGCGGCTTCCACCTTACCCGGGTTTCTGTCGTTCCGCACCATTGCCGGCCGCCACGGCGCGGGCCAAGCGACGCACCAACTCGTCCACCCGCTCGGGCATGAGCTTGGCCGCCGCACGTCCCACGCACAGACGCGCGCTGATGGGCATGATGGTCTCCACCTCGCGCAGCCGGTGCTGGCGCAGGGTTTCCCCCGACGACACGATGTCCACGATGCGGTCAGCCAGTCCCACCAGGGGCGCGATCTCGATGGACCCGTACAGCTTGATGATCTCCGCGGCCACGCCCTTCTTCTGCAGGAAGCGGCGGGTGATCTCGGGGAACTTGGTGGCGTAGCGCAGGTGAAGGTGCGCCGCCTCGTCCACCGGTTGATCCTCGGGCTCGGCCACCACCATGCGGCAGGCACCCAGGCCCAGGTCCAGGGGCTCGTACAGGTCGCGATCCTGCTCGTCCAGAACGTCACGGCCCGCGATGCCCACGTCCGCCGCCCCGTGCTCCACGTAGGCAGGCACGTCCGTGTCGCGCACGATGAGCACCCGCAGGCGCTCCTTGTCGACGGGAATGATGAGCCGCCGCCCGGCCCGCGTCTTCTCGGCCGCCGACAAATCCATGCCCGCCCGTGCGAAGAGCTGCAGCGCCTCCTCCATGATGCGCCCACGCGGCATGGCCAGGGTCAGCACACCGTCGCGATGCGCGTCCGCCGGCAGCATCGGCCTGGCCGGGGAACCCATCAGGCCTCGCCCTTTACCCGGCGGATGTCGGCGCCCAGGCCGCGCAGCTTGCGCTCCAGGTGCTCGTAGCCACGGTCCAGGTGGTAGACGCGCAGCACCTCCGTGGTGCCGCTGGCCACCAGACCGGCCAACACCAGGCAGGCCGAGGCGCGCAGGTCGGTGGCCATGACCTTGGCGCCCTTGAGCTTCGTGGGGCCACGCACGACCGCCGTGTGCCCGTCGATGACGATCTCCGCGCCCATGCGCTGCAGCTCGGGCACGTGCATGAAACGATTCTCGAAGATGGTCTCCGAGATCACGGATTGCCCGCGCGCCATGGCCATGAGGACCATGAACTGGGCCTGCATGTCCGTGGGAAAGCCAGGATAGGGGCGCGTGGCGATGTCCGCCGGCTTGAACTCCGCCTTGCCCACCACGCGCACCGCCTCGCCCTCGACGGTGACGTCGGCGCCGATGGCGCGCAGCTTGGCGATCACCGCGTCCAGGTGCTCGGGCAGGCAGTCCTGAATCAGCACGTTGCCCCGGGTCACCGCGGCGGCCACCATTAGGGTACCGGCCTCGACGCGGTCGGGGATGATGGCGTGGTCCACGGCGTGCAGCTCGTCCACGCCCTCGATGGTGATGAGAGAGGTCCCCGCGCCGCGGATGCGCGCGCCCATCTTGTTGAGCACGCGGGCCAGCTCCTCCACCTCGGGCTCGCAAGCCGCGTTCTCCAGCGTGGTCCGCCCCTTGGCCAACGCCGCGGCCATCATCAGGTTCTCGGTACCGGTCACCGTGACCAAGTCGAGAACGATCGTCGCGCCGCGCAGCCGGCGGGCCTTGGCGGTCACCAGGCCGTGTTCCAGCTCGATGCGCGCGCCCATGGCCGCCAGGCCCTTCAGGTGCTGGTCGATGGGCCGGGCGCCAATGGCGCAGCCGCCGGGCAGCGAGACCTGAGCCTGGCCATAGCGGCCCACCAAGGGACCCAAGACCAGGGCCGAGGCGCGCATGGTCTTGACCAGCTCATAGGGCGCCTCGAAGTTGCGAATGTTCGTGCTGTCGATGCTGGTGCAGCCATCGCCGTCCACCTCGGCGCCGAGCTGCCCAAGCAGCTTCTTCATGGTCAGCACGTCGCCCAGCCCAGGCACGTTGCGGTAGGTGGACTTCCCCGAGGCGAGCAGCGAGGAGGCCAGGATGGGCAGGGCCGCGTTCTTGGCGCCCGAGACGCGGACTTCGCCGCGCAGCCTCCGGCCGCCCTTGATGACAATCTTGTACATGGGTCAACCGGCCGGCGGTCGCCCACCGGCCGTAAGGACTTCCAGGGTCTTAAGCCGCGGCAGCCGCCTCGGCGCCCTTCTTGTGCTCGGCGCAGCGACCACCCACGGTGGCGGGCTTACGGCAGCCTTCCTTGCTGCACGTGTTGTAGCGCTGCTTCTTGCCCAGCTTGCCACGGCGCCAGGCCATGTAGTGCTTGCGGCAGTAGCCTTTGGCTCGCACCGTCTGCTTGCACTTCTCCTGCTTGCACTTCACGCCGGGCGTTTCGGTGGTCTTCTTCGCCTTCGCCTTCGCCGGAGCCTTCTTGGTTGCTTTCTCGTCGGCCATTTGCGCTTCGTCCTTTTTGCAGATTGGGATGGGAACCCAGAGGGCCCCTGCCTTCCCGCAGCGGTCCGCGTCGAATAAGGTCCGACGGGTCCGCGCGGAACGGATTCTGGGAGGGCCCGAGGATGGAGTCCGTCAGCCTCGGAGTCAAGCCGCGTTGGGCAGCTTCGCGGCAATCCGCCGTAGGGCCTCCTGGATGTTGTCGCGCATGCCAAAGGCCGACAGGCGGAAGAACCCCGCGCCGCAGCTACCGAACCCCGACCCGGGCGTCCCCACCACGTTGGCCTCGGCCAGCAGGCGGTCGAAATACTGCCAGGAGGTCATGCCCGTGGGCACGCGCAACCAGATGTAGGGCGCGTTGATGCCGCCGTGGACCTGGTACCCCGCCTGGGCCAGGCCCTCGCGGATGAGGCGGGCGTTCTCCATGTAGTAGTCCACGTTGGCCTTCACGGCCGCCGCGCCCTCGGGTGAGAACACCGCCGCGGCGGCCTTCTGGATGGGGTAGCTGACGCCATTGAACTTGGTCGTGTGCCGACGCATCCACAGCGGGTGCAGCGGGATCAGGGCGCCGTTCTCGTCGCGCGCCTTCAACGTCTTGGGGACCACGGTGTAGGCGCAGCGCGTGCCCGTGAAGCCCGCCGTCTTGGACAGGCTGCGGAACTCGATGGCCACCTCGCGCGCCCCCGGGATCTCGAAGATGCTGTGCGGGATAGCCGGGTCGCGGATGAAGGCCTCGTAGGCCGCGTCGAAGAGGATGATGACCTCGTTCTGCCGGGCCCACTCCACCCAGCGGGTCAGCGAGGCGCGCGACATGACGGCGCCCGTGGGATTGTTGGGCGAGCAGAGATAGACGATGTCCACGCGCTTGTCGGGCAGCGACGGATCGAAGCCGTTCTCCACCGTGGTGGGCAGGTAGACCAGCTTGCCGTAGCGGCCCGTCCCGGCCACCGGTCCCGTGCGGCCTGCCATGACGTTGGTGTCCACGTACACCGGGTACACGGGATCGGTCACCGCGATGAGGCTGTCCAGGGCGAAGATCTCCTGGATGTTGGCCGTATCGCACTTGGAACCGTCGGAGACGAAGATCTCGTCGGTGGCCACTTCCGCGCCCTGGGAGCGAAAGTGGGCCGCGATGGCTTCGAGCAAGAAGCCGTAGCCCTGCTCCGGGCCGTAGCCACGAAAACTCTCCTTGACCGCCATCTCGTCAGCGCCCGCCTTGAGCGCCTGCACGATGGGCGCGGGTAGAGGCAGCACCACGTCGCCGATGCCCAAGGGGATGATGCGCGCGGCGGGGTTGGCAGCGGCGAAGGCGCGCACGCGCTTGCCGATCTCCGGGAACAAATAGCCGGCCTGCAGCTTCTGATAGTTCGAGTTGATCTTGGCCATGTGCTTCGATGCTTTCTTTCGAGCAGAGAAGCCGTCAGACTAGCGACTCACAACCCGAGGCGCAATGGCACCACCTGCTCTGCCCCGCATTTTTACGGCCGTTTTGCTCACCTCTGTCCTGGCAGGCCTCGTGCCGGCCCACGCGGCGGCGCCCCCGGATCCGCGACTCGGCGTGCTCAAGGCCCTGAAAGAGGAGCTGACGCGCTCCAAGCAGCGCCTGCGTTTGCCCGGCGAGGACGGCCCTTATTTCATCCGCTACCTGCTACGCGACTACGACGACCGCGACCTGGCCGCTCGCTTCGGCGCCATGGTGGACGACGACTACACGCACGCGCGCCAGGCCACGGTGGAGGTGCGCGTGGGCGACTATCGCTTCGACAACACGGCGGACGACTCGACGGAGAAGTTCATGGACCTGGACGACTTCGACCGCTATGAGCCGCCCATCGCCGCGCCCATCGACGACGACGTGGACAGCCTGCGCGCCACCCTGTGGCTCCAAACCGACGCGCGCTACAAGCAGGCCTTGGCGCTGCTGCACAAAAAGCGCGGCGCCCGCGTGACCAAGATGGTCGAGGACGAGTCGGTGGCCAGCTTCTCGCGCGAGAAGCCGGCGCGGGCCGTGGACAAGCCACTGGCCGCCGGGCTGAATCACGACCTCTGGGTGGCGCGGCTGCGCAAAATCTCGGCGCTGTTCAAGGCCTATCCCGAGATCTTCGATTCCCAGGTCAAGCTGTCGCTCGACCACCAGACCCGCTACATCGTGACCACGGAAGGCACCGAGCTGGTCAACGAACGACTCATCTACGGCCTGCACCTTTTCGCCACCGGGCGCGCCAAGGACGGCCTGCTGGTCAACCACTTCAAGAGCTTCTACGGCGCCTCCGAGGCTGAGTTGCCCGACGAGGCGACCCTGGAGCGCACCGCACGCCAGTTGGCCGACGAGGTCAAGCAACTCCGCGAGGCGCCCATGCTCGACCCGTTCAACGGCCCGGCCATCCTTCTGCCCGAGGCGGCGGGCGTGTTCTTCCACGAGGCCTTGGGGCACCGACTGGAGGGCGAGCGCCAGAACGACAACAAGGAGGGCGCCACCTTCAAGGGTCAGATCGGCAAGCCCATCCTGCCGCCCTTCATCAGCGTGCTCGACGACCCCACCATGGCCAAGCTGGGCGACACGTCGCTCAACGGCCACTATGGCTTCGACGACGAGGGCGTGGCCGCGTTCCCCGTGACCCTGGTGGACAAGGGGATTCTGCGCAACTACCTCAAGAGCCGCACCCCCGTGAAGGGAGCGCCGCAATCCAACGCCCACGGCCGCGCGGAGGGCACCCTCGATCCCATCGGCCGCATGGCCAACACCATCGTGCGTTCGGACAAACAGGTCCCCTACGCCAAGCTGAAGGAGATGCTGCTGGCCGAGGCCAGACGGCAACACAAGCCCTTCGGTCTCATCATCGCCGACATCAGCGGCGGCCAGACCAACACCACGACCTACGATTTCCAGGCCTTCAAGGGCATGCCGCGCATCGTGTACCGGGTGGACGCGGAGACGGGCAAGGAGACCCTGGTGCGCGGGGTGGAGTTCGTGGGCACGCCCATCGGTTCGCTCAACCGCATCGTGGCCACCTCGGACAGCACGGCCGTGTTCAACGGGTTCTGCGGGGCCGAGTCGGGCTACGTGCCGGTGTCCACCGCGGCGCCCGCCGTGCTGATCAGCGAAATCGAGCTGCAACGCACCCGACGCGCCATGGAGAGGCCGCCCATTCTGCCGGCACCCTGGAGATAGGGGCGTGGTACCTTCTCGGCCCCATGCCTCGCGATCCGAAGATCACGCCCATCACCCGACACGAGCCCCGGACCTTCTACGCCACGCGCGCCCCGCGCACGAAGACGGCGGAGGCCTGGGATCTGTGGGCCGTCGAGGACGGCCGACGCGTCGGCTATCTCTCGGTCATCGACGACGGTAACGTCGTGTACGCGCTGGCCACCGTCAAGCGCGGCACCTCGCACGATGAGGTCGCCGACATGGTCGACGGATTCTTCCCCCCCTCGTCCACCGACGCACTCAACCGCGAGACCATCGTCTCCGATTACGACGAGGAGCCGGTCATCCTCGAATCCGACGTGCAGGGCGAGGGGTAGAGCGCCGCTTGGCTCCCCCCCGGGGGGCACCAGC
>JAEXQJ010000331.1 GCA_023438785.1 Pseudomonadota bacterium | reverse complement strand
GTGTGCGAGATCTACACCGACGTGGACGGGGTCTACACCGCGGATCCCAACGTGGTGCCCAACGCCCGCAAGATTCAGCGCATCAGTTACGAGGAGATGCTCGAAGAGGCGTCACTGGGCGCCAAGGTGCTGCAGATTCGATCGGTCGAGTTCGGGATGAAGCACAAGGTCCCGATCCACGTCCGATCCAGCTTCAACGACAACGAAGGGACGTGGGTCGTGCCCGAAGAGAGAGCAATGGAAGCCGTCCTGGTGTCCGGCGTCACCGCGACCAAGGACGAGGCGATGATCACGCTGGTCGGCATTTCCGACGCCACCGGCATTCACACCAGAGTCTTCAAGCCGCTGGCGGAGGCCGGCATCGGCGTGGACATCATCGTCCAGGCCCTGTCGGCCCAGGGCCACACGGATCTGACCTTCACCGTGGCCAAAGGCGACAGCAAGCGGGCGCGTGATCTGCTGGTCAAGAACTGCGTCGACTTCTGCCCGGCTGACCGCATCCGAACGGCCGAGAGCCTGTCCAAGGTGTCGTGCGTCGGCGTGGGCATGCGTTCCCACCCCGGCGTGGCCCTGAAGATGTTCGAGGCCCTGGCCAACGAGAACATCCACATCCACCTCATCTCCACCTCCGAAATCAAGATCTCGTGCATCGTCGACGGTAAATACAGCGAATTGGCCGTGCGCACGCTGCACGATGCGTTCGAGCTGGGCGCAAAAGGCTGATCTGAATCGAGGGCCGGGCGCGCAAGCTGGCGCGATGTTCGCGTCCTTGCGGTAGTATCCTCTCACCCTTGGCCACCGAGCTTCCTGACATCACCGAGGAGGTGCTGCTCGGACGCACGCTTCTCGAGCAGGGCCATCTGGGCACTGCCCAGCGGGTGTTGGTCCAGGCTTGCCAGCGCAACCCGGACCACGCTGAAGCCTTGCGCTGCCTGGGCGAGCTGCTGCACCGCAAAGGTGACGAAACGCGCGCGCGCGCGCTCACGGACTACGCGGAGGAACTCGCCATCGCGCCCGAGCCACCCGCCGTGCCGAAGGCGCCGCAAGCATCGCCTCCGCCCGTGCCCCTCGTCCCCGGAACCGCACGCGCCACGCCGCCGCACCCGCTGGCCACTGCCGCATCGGTCTCATGCGCCCCCGCCCTGGCCTCGAGCGCGCCCTTGCTGCCTTTGGCAGGGGCGCCGGCCCTGCCATCGCCCGTTGCACCGCCCGCCAAACGGCGGGGTGGCGGCGTGATCGTCTTCCTCCTCACGCTCATCATGCTCGGCGGAGGGGGATGGTGGGCCTACCGAACCTATTTTCAGGGACGATCCGCGCGTTTGTCGCCCGGGCAAGAGCTGGATCGAGCCTTGAGTTCGGGTTCTCTCGACGCCCTTATGCAGGCCCGTGACCGGGCCCGTGTGGGGTTGGCGGGCCCCGGGGCCGACGCGGACGGGTTGGTCAAGTTGGCCCTGGTGAATGCGCTCCTGTGCACGGATTACGGTATGGACGCCAGCAAGGAGGCGGAGGAGGCGCTCCTCAAGGTGGTGCCCGGGGCTGAGCCTCGGCCCAAGCGTGCCGCGCAGATGGAGGCGATTCGGGCGCTCCTCGCGCTGTCGACCGGCGACCGTCCGGCCGCCGCCCAACGCGCTGAGGCGGCCCTGGCGGCTGCGCCGAGCGATCCTCCAGCTCTGGCGTTGCTGGCCGCCGCCCGGGTGGACCTGCTGGCGGGGCAGACCGATCAGGCGGCGGCGCGCTTGGATCGGGCCCTGGCCGTGGCGCCAAACCTGGCCGTCGTGGTCCACGATTGGGCGGCCGTGCGTCTGGAGAGCGGTGATCCGGCCGGGGCCCGGCGCGTTCTCCTCAACCTGCTGGCCAAGTCCGCGCCCAGCGGCCGCGCCAGTGTCTTGCTCGCCGACGCCGAACGCGCGCTCGGCGAGGCGCATTGGGCGAAGAACTTGGAACCGTCGTGTCACGACGACGTCAAGCTCTCGCGAACCATGCGCGCCGCGTGTGCCTTGGAGAGCGCCTTTGACGCCCGCCTGGAGGGGGAACGCAACGCGGCCATCCGACGGGCGCGCAGCGCGGTCCAGGCCTCCGACGATCCCGTCATCCTGGCGGGGGCCGCCCTGGTCCTTGCTGGTCTGGGCGATGTGGACGCCGCCGCGGATGCGCTCGCCGGAGCGCGCAAGTACGCGGATGAAAAGGCGGCTCCCCTGGCGTGGGCGGATCTGGCGATTCGTCTGGGGCGCAACCAGGCCGATGCGGTGGCCCTCTCCGCCAGCGTCGGCAAGCCGTCCGTTCCCGAGCGCCACATGGTTGCGTTGCGAGCGGCCTACGCCAGCGGTGGCACCGAGGCATTGGCGGCAGCCATCATGAACATGCCCCCGGCGCTGGCTGACCTGGATCCCGACCTGCGCGTCTTCGGAGCGCTGGGGCAGGGGACCTTGTCGCGCGGTGAGCGAGTCGCCTTGGAAAAGCGGGCCGAGCGGGGCAACCCGGTGGCCGCCTTCGTCCTCGGAACGCTCCTGCACAGGGAGGGTGATTTCAAGGTCGCGGCTCGTCGCCTGGAAAGGGCGTTGTCCGGCCACGGCGATGCGTGTCAGGCGGGCGTGCTCTATGTCTCGTCGCTTCAGTCTCAGCCGCGACCGTCAGCAGGCCGTCCCAACCTGCTGCGCGCCCTGCATGGCCGAAACGCGCAGTGTCCACTGCCGGAAATGTGAAGCCACTCACGTCCGCTATTGACGAGACACGGCGGCCAAGCTAAATCCGCCGTTCCAATGGCGACCTACGATACATCCGACATTCGCAAGGGGCTCAAGGTGATGATGGACGGCTCGCCGTTCACCGTCGTCGAGTTCCAATTCGTCAAGCCGGGCAAGGGCGCGGCGTTCACGCGCACCAAGTTCAAGAACTTGCTCACCGGTGCCGTCATCGAGCGCAACATCCGCTCGGGCGAAAAGATGGAATCCGCGAATGTGGAGACCAAGACGATGCAGTACCTCTACAGAGAGGCGGACAGCTACGTCTTCATGGACACCACCACCTACGACCAGGTGCACATCCCGAGCGAGACCATCGGCGACGATGCTCTGTTCATGCCGGAGCAGATCGAGGTCGAGGTGTTGTTCTTCAACGAGCGCGCCGTCGGCGTGACGCTGCCGAACTTCATCACCCAGAAGATCATGGAGACCGAGCCTGGTTTCCGCGGCGACACGGCCACGGGCGTGACCAAGCCCGCCAAGATCAGCACCGGCGCCACGGTCGCCGTCCCTCTGTTCATCAACGAGGGCGACGTCATCAAGATCGACACGCGCACGGGCGAGTACCTGGAGCGCGTGGGTCGCGGCTAGCCGGGCAAGGCACAACGGCTGAACCCGCACGGGAGGGCACGGATCCGCAAGGGTCTGTGC
>JAEXQJ010000309.1 GCA_023438785.1 Pseudomonadota bacterium | reverse complement strand
TGGACAAGCTGATCGAAGCGGCTGACCCGTTCATAGGCGCGATCGTCCGCGTGCTGTACGAGACGGGCATGCGCAGAGGGGAGGTCCTGAATCTGCGTTGGGAGCAGGTGAACGAGGCAAACGCCTGCGTCCGCTTGGGCGCCGGCCAGACGAAGAACGGCCGCCCGCGTGTGGTTCGCCTCAGCACGCGCGCCTTGGCCGCGCTGAAGTCAGTTCCCCGCATCGAGGGCGCTCCCCATGTGTTCTGCGTGGGCGCGAGCGATGCCATGTGCCACCGAGCCGGGGCCCGAAGGCTTCCCCACCCCGAACGGTTGTACGGCGTGCGCTACATCTACCGCCTGTATCAGGCAGCCGTGGCCGCGGCTGGCTTGCAGGGCGTGAACAGCGAGGAAATCACGATGCACTGCCTCCGCCATTCCTTCATCGCGAAGGCCCGCCGCCTGCGCATTCCCGAGCGCGTGGTGATGGCACAGTCCGGCCACCTCACGCGGGTGGCGTTCGACAGGTACGGCGCCACGGTCGCCGATGACGAACTCGCCAACGCGATCGCGGTCATGGAGTCGGGCAAGGCGGTGACGCCGTGAGGTCCTCAGCTCGCGCTCGCTCGCCCAAAGCCAAGTCGGTGACCATCTGGCTTGTCTGCCGAAGACGCGCGCTGCGGACGCCGGGAACGTGGTCAATGGGCCAGGCTCGCATGGTGACCGCTGCACTGGCCGCCGCGGGGCTCACGGCGCAGATCCGCAAAGGCCGGCACATCCTCACGACGGCCAAGGGCATCACGCCGGTCTCGCTTGGCGAGAGCGATGGTCGCGGGGAGGTGTGCCATGCCTCGTAAGCGCAAGCGCTCCAGGCGCGTGTGGGGCAGCGGCTCCGTGTGGCAACGGGATGGCCGCTGGTTCATTCAGTGGCGCGAAGCGGGCAAGCGCCGATCCAAGTCGTTCCCGTCGGAAGATGTCGCACGCCGCGTGCTGGCCCACATCATCGACGATGTGGCCGCGGGCAAGGTCGGCCTACCGGTAGCGCCTCGCGACGTTCCCGACTTGGACACGCTGGCGAAAGACTGGCTCAGGCGCCGCGAACAGACAAACCGATCCGCGCGCAACGACGTGAGCAGGTGGAAGCACGTGTCGCCAACGTTCGGCCACATGAAGCCCGCCGAGGTGAACGCAGCCAACCTGCGCCGGTTTATCGAGATGAAACTGGCCGCGGGCTTGTCGCCCACCACGGTGGGCCACTGCATCCGGCTGGCCTCGTCGCTGTTCACCGACCTGCGCGAACAGGGCTACGTGGAGACCAACCCGGTGGCCACCCTGACCCGAGCCACGCGCAAGCTCTACAAGTCGACGTATGACGTGGGCAAGACGCCTTACCTGGCGCGGGTCGAAGACATCGAACGTCTGTATCGCGCCCTGCCCGAGCCACACTCGGTGATCTTCGCCGTGGGCTGCATGGCCGGGCTGCGGGTGGGGGAACTCCTCGGCCTGCACTGGGAGGACGTAGATCTTGAAGCCCGGCGCATCCGCGTGCACCAGCAAGCGCAGCGCGGGCGGCTGACCTGTGTGAAAGATGATGAGTCGCGGCTGGTGCCGATCTCCACAAGCCTGGCGCCGGTGCTCACGCGGTGGAAGCTGGCGACGGGTGGCAAGGGGTTGATGTTCACGCCAGCTTGCCCGACCCGCGGCGGCCGTCCCGACATCGGCAGCGCGCCTACATTCGTGAGACCGCACACCGTCCACGCGGCACTGCGCAAGGCCCTGAAGGAGTGCGGTCTTCCCGCGATGACCCTATATCAAGTGACACGCCATACCATGGCGTCGCAGTGGGTCATGAACGGCGGCAGCCTGGAACTCCTCGCCAAGGTGCTGGGCCACTCGTCCACTTCTGTCACCGCGCACTATGCGCATCTTCAGAAGGACTACTTCGGGCCCAGGGCCTACGACCTGGTGACGGCGGACCTTGCGAGCCCGGCGGGAACCGTGGTACCGCTACGGCCAGAAACGAGCGGCACTATGGCAACGGCGCGAGACGACAACGAAGCCCGAGAGCAGGCCTAAGCATCTGAAACCAAACCGTTTGCGTTCGTAGCTCAACTGGATAGAGCATCGGCCTTCGAAGCCGAGGGTTGGGGGTTCGATTCCCTCCGAGCGCGCCACATCGGTCGACCAAGAAAGACCACGCAAAAATCGACGTGCGTGTCTTGACTTGGTCGCGAAGGCCAGGCATACATTCGCTTCCCGAACGGGCGCATAGCTCAATTGGTAGAGCAGCGGACTCTTAATCCGTTTGCTGTAGGTTCGATTCCTACTGCGCCCACTGAACCTCTTCTCGGCAGCTTCCGCTTGAGTCGGGTGACTCGCAGGCAAGCCGAGAGTGAGCCGATGACAGTCGTCCCTGGGTGGGACTCCGCATGCCTTGGCCCGCCGCCGCTGGCGCAGCCTACTCTTCGGGGCTCTCGAGCAGGAGCTGATCGGGGGAGGCCTCCTCGCCCGGGGCGGCGGCGGTCTCGGTGGGGGCGGTGCCGTCGAGGAACACCTCGTCGCGTCCCTGCGCGCCGGGGGCGGGTAGGAGTCCCGTCGCGGGATCGATCTGCACCACGACCACGCCGGGGGGTTGCACGAAGTCATGGATGGGCCGCCCTGCCAGAGCCTTGGCCATGAAGTCGGCCCAAATGGGCGCGGCCGAGCGGGCACCTGCCTCGCCGTGGCCCAGGGAACGGCCGTCGTCGAAACCGACCCACACGGCAGCCAGCAACTCCGGCGTGAAGCCCACGAACCAGGCGTCCTTCTCGCGGTTCGAGGTGCCCGTCTTCCCGGCCACCGGCCGCTGCACACGGGCTCCCACGCTGCGGGCCGTGCCTTCCTCGACCACGCTGCGCATGAGGGACAGAACGATGTAAGCCGTGTCGGGGCGGAGGCCCTGGACGGTCTCGGGTGCGGGCATGACGTGCTCGCCCTCGGAGGCGATGAGCCTGGGCTTGGCGAACTGCCCGGCGGCGGCGAAGCTGGCGTAGGCGTTGGCCATCTCCAGCGGGGTGACCACGCAAGTGCCGAGAGCCAACGAGAGATCCAGCTTCTCCTCGGGTGGCAGCTCGATGCCGAGATTTCCGGCCATTTCGCGCACCGCCCCGATGCCCACCTCGGAGAGGAGCTTGATAGCCACGGTGTTGATCGACAGCGCCAGAGCCGTGCGCAGGGGAATCGGCCCCCGGAAGTTGTCTCGGTCGTGGTTCTGCGGCTTCCACAGCCTGTACACCTCGGGGCTGTCGTTGACCAAGGAAGCGGCAGTGAACTTCTTCGAATCGATGGCCGCCGCGTAGACGAAGGGCTTGAACGACGAGCCGGGCTGGCGGCGCGCCTGCTGTGAGCGATCGAAACCGCCCAGGCGGTAGCCGTATCCCCCCACCAGAGCCAAGATGTTGCGGCTGGCCGGATCGAGCACCACCATGGCGGCCTGCGGTCCCAGTTCGAGGGCCAGGGCCACTTCCTTGTCGCCCTCGCGCATGCGCTCCGGCGCGCGCCGCACGCGCACCACATCGCCGGGCCGGAAACGGTCGGCCAGGGGTGTCTTGCCCAAGCCGTAGCGCGTCTCCGCAGCGAAATCGACCACACCCGTCATGGCGCCGGTGAAAACCGTCATGCGGCCGCGGGCGGGGTCCTTGGCATCGCGCTCCACCGCCTCCACCACGCCCTCCAGAATCTCGTCCTGCTTCTGGCTGCGGAGCTCAGCGCGGCGCTTCTCCAGCGCCTTGCCGCTCAGACGGGCCATGGGGCTGCGATAGCCCTGGCGCTGATCGAGATCCTCCAGGCCGCGCTCCAAGGCCTGGCGCGCCAGGTCCTGCAGACGGGCGTCGATGGTCGTCTTCACCGTGGTGCCGAGGGTGTCGAGCTGGTTGGCCCCATGCCGCTCCTCCAACTCGCGACGAACCGTGTTCACCACCTCGGGCACGGGCTTGCCGCGCGCCACGCTCTCGGGAACCACCTCGATGGCCTGCTCGGCCAGTCTGCGCGCTGTCTCTTCGTAGATGAAATTAAGCTTGGCCATCTGGCCCAACACGTAGACCTGCCGCTTCTTGGCCGCGTCGGGATGCCGGTAGGGTGACAGCCGGGAGGGCGATTGCAGCATGCCCGCCAGCAACGCGGCCTCGGCCACGTTGACATCGACCACCGGCTTGCCGAAGTAGTAGCGCGAGGCCTCCTCGACGCCGTAGCGGCCGTGACCGAAGTACATGTGGTTCAGATAAAGCTCCAGCACCTCCTCCTTGGAGAATTTCTGACTCAGCCGGCGGGCCAGGATGATCTCCTGTACCTTGCGCTTCAGGGTCTTCTCCGGCGTCAGCACCATCTGCTTGACCACCTGCTGGGTGATGGTCGAGGCGCCCTGGGCGAATTGGCGGCGCAGGAGGTTTTCCAGGACGGCGCGCGCCATGCCCTTGTAGTCGAGCCCGCCGTGCTCGAAGAACTCGGCGTCTTCGGCGGCCTGCACGGCCTGGATGAGGACCTTGGGCATCTGGGCGTAGGGAACGACCGTGCGGTGCTCCGACCCCAACTCGCCGATCAGGTTTCCGTCGCGGTCGAGGATGCGCGTGACCTGGCGCGGGCGGTAGTCGCCCATGCCGTTCAGGCTGGGCAGGTCAGGGTCGCTGCCGTAGTAGATGAAAAGCCCAACCAGTCCGGCCACGCCGAGGGCGGGCACGAGCAGCAACAGGAGCAACCAAGCGACCAGCCGCCGCAACGGCGACTTGCGGGTCTTGCGCTTGGAATTCGCGCCCCTGGCGCGGCGGCGCGGGTTTTCGTCATCGAAGTCGAGGCGCTCGGAGGAACTGCCGCGCTTGGCCATGCTGGGGCATCAGCATAGTCCCCACCGTCGTCGGTTCAAGAATGCGACGTGCCCTTACGGGTTCTCGGCCTCGGGCTCGGGCTCCTCCGGCTTGGCGGTCATGCGGCGGATCCAATCCAGGCACTGCCTCTCGGTCAGGGTCATCTCGGCCGTGTCGAACGACAGAATGGAGGCATTCGCCGTCGCGTATTCCTCCTCGGTCAGGCGGCCGCGCTCGTACATGCGCAGCAGAATGCGTCGCAGGTACTTGTCCCACTTGGGCGTGAGCGCGCCGTGGCAGTACTGCTCGTATCGCCGCTTGGGGCTGGGCAGGATGGACGAAAAGAAGGTCGCTTCGAGGGGGTTGATGTCCGTGGCGGATTTGCCGAAGTAGTGGCGTGCTGCAGCCCCGATCCCGTACAGGCGAGGGCCGAACTCGATGGCGTTGAAATACAGCTCCAGGATGCGTTGCTTGGAGAGGATCTTCTCCACGTACCAGACCAGAAACAGCTCCTGCAGCTTGCGCGACAGCGTCTTCTCGTGACTGAGCAAGACGTTCTTCACCATCTGCATGGTGATGGACGAGGCGCCCAGCCGGAAGCCACCGCCTGCCAGGTTGCGCTTGAGCGCAGTCTTGAATTCGGGCGTCACCCAGCCCCGGTGCTTGAAGAAGCCCGAGTCCTCGGTGGTCATGATGGCGTTGATCAAGAAAGGCGAGATGCGGTCGTAGGGAACGAAGTCGGGGTTGTCCGGCCCGACGATGAAGTCCATGAGCTCGAGCGCGCCGGCGGGCTGGCCGGGCTCGGGCGGGACCTCCACCGTCTGCACCAGGGCCTGGCTGTCGACCAATGCGGTGACCTCGGACGGCGCCCTGACCACCTGGCAACCGTCGATGCCCACCTTGCCGCCCAACTCGAGCCCATCCAGGTTGGCGAAGTCGATCTTGGTGTGGAGGTCGGCCTCGAAGAACCCCTGCAGCGCGAAGCCGTGTAGTCGCGGAACGAGGGGGCCCGGGATGCTGGCCAGCAGCTTGGAACAGGCCACGCGCGGGACGCGCAGCTGAACATCGATCTTGGGAAGGCTGTGGAGCTCGCGTCCGTTCTTGAAGCGGAAGGTGCCCGGCGCCAGTTCCACCGAGCCTCCCAGCTTGAGGGCCAGCGAACCGATGCGCCCCTCCAGCTCGGAAAGCGAAAGCCGCCGCTGGTCCATGTCGAGCGCACCGTCCAGGCGGATGCCGAAGCTCAGATCGTTCAGTGCCTCGCTGGCCAGCTTCTCGTGCAGGAGGTTCAGTCCCGTGACGTCCAGCTTGCCCGAGAAGGACACCCGGCGCCCCTGCAGCTTGGCCTCGATGGCCGCGTCGATCTCCGTGGTCTCGGGGTCGAGCACGTTGGGCGGCAGGATCTCGGCGACCTTGTCCAATGAGAAGCGCTCGGCCCGCAAGGCGATGCTGCCGTCCGCGCTGGATCGGTCGGGCGAGGGTCGCAGGCGACCGGTGGCCGTCCACAAGGCCCGTTTGGCCCCGCCGTAGCTGCCCGAAAAGAACAGGTCGAAGGCCCCTGGCGCGATGCCCGCGACCGACACCGGCTTGACCGCGCCACTGATGCCCGTGAGCGGCAAGGTGGAGAGGGGACGCACGAAGCCTTCGCGAACCGCCAACTCGGGCCAGCCCGAGGGCCGCAGGCCCTGCAGATCGCCCTCCACGGTCAGGCCGGCAGCGCCAAAATTCGGTTCCGAGTCCGCCGCTTGCTGGCCGAGACGACCTGAGACCTGGCGGGCATCGACCTGGAAATGCTTGTCAGCCTCCCAGGTGGCGTCCAGCACGCCAATCGTCAAGGAGAGGCCGCGCTCGAGGTCGTTCAGCCGCAGGTCGCCCTCGCGGACCACGACCGCGGGCCAGTGGCGCGTCTTCGCCTTCGCAGAACCGCCCCCCGCCGAGGGCGCGCGCAGGCGAGCCAGGATGGCCGAGAGGTTGTCTGCCGGGCCGCCCACCTGGATGGCCACCCGTGGCGCCGTCACCACGAGTGTGCCGCTGCCCCACAGGGCGGCGAACGGGATCTCGACGCTCTCGGCCGAAAGCAACGGGGCATCGGCGGCCCCGACGGTCACGCCGTGGAGGCGCAAGACGCCCCACCCCGCCCGCGCCCTCTCGGCGGAAACGGGCACGCCCAGCTTGGCCGCCGCCTTGGAGGTCACGATGTGTCCCCCGATGGCACCGCACGACAGCGGGTAGGCCGGCAGAATCACCAAGGTGGCCCCAATGGCCCAGGCTCGCCTGTCGCGAAACAGGGTCCTGGAAATGCGCACGAGGCGGTCCTTGAGCGGCATCGGACGAGGCGCGCATTCTACCTGCCCGGGCGAACTTCACCACCGTGTCGTCAGACCCGGTGCAGCATCCGGCCTGTCATGTCCGCGGCCGGACGCTCTGGCGAGCGCGGAGCTACGCGGCGCAGAGCTCGAACTCGTCCGGGACCATCGCGCGCAGCTCGGCCGCCACGCGCTGCCGGGCGTGGTGCAGCCGCGACATGACCGTGCCGATGGGGCAAGCCACGGCGCGGGCGATCTCGTCGTACGAATTCTCCTCGAACTCTCGCAAGGTTAGGGCCTCCCGGTGGACCGGGGTCAGGCGGGCTACGGCCAAGCGCACCAGGACCTGCGCCTCGGCCGACGCCAGCGTGCATTCTGGCGTGGTCTCGTCCACCGCCTCGCGCTGCGGCGCCCGATCCTCGTCATGATCTGCAAGGCCCGAGGCGCCCTCGCCCCGGCTGGTCTGCCGCCGCAGGAGGTCGAGGCTGGCGTTCATCACAATCCGGTGGATCCACGTCGAGAACGACGAGCGGCCCTCGAAGCGATGCAGGTTGCGCCAGATCTTCACGAACGCGTCCTGCACCGCGTCTTCCGCGTCATCGCGGTTGCGCAGGACCTTGAGCGCCACGGCCATGGCCCGGGCACGAAAGCGTCCGAACAGCGCCTCCAGGGCCGCCCCGTCGCCAGACTGGGCCCGTCGCACCAAGCCAAGGATCTCGTGCGACCGCCCCTCCTCCAGCCCTTCCCCGTTGCAGATGAGCGAAGTTGCCACGCTCGACTGTGGCGATTCTGCGTCCAGGCTCGCCAAAGAGCTGAAATCGTTCTGTGTTTCCATGGCGAGGGGTGGCTTGTGCAAAGGCGGGACCGAAGTTCGCCGGCCACGGAAGAAGAAGCCGCGGCACGAGGTCACGGCATCGGAGGGGCGATTCAGTGCCCCGCAACATGAAATGGCTATACTCCGCCCGACCTCATGAGCGAAGCGGACAGGGTCCGACGGTTCCTGAGCCTGGTTCGGCGGCGGGCCATCCTGGTGGCGGCCCTGCGCGCCACGGGTTTCACCGCGGCCGCGGTCTTTGGATCCCTGTTCCTTTTGTCTCTGGGTGCATCCGCGGTGGGCCCGGCGGCCTCGTGGCCAGCGGTCACCTGGTCGGTGCTGCTGTGCCTGGTCACGGCGGGCGTGGTGCTATGGCTTGGACTACCGGCCCATCGCCTGCGTTCGACCCGCGGGGTGGCGCGCTTCGCCGGCGAGCGCCACCCGGCTCTGGCCAGTGATTTGGTTTCCGCAGTGGAGTTGGACGGGCTGTATCCCAATGGAGGCTCGCCCACCCTCACCCGAGCCTTCCAGCGGACGGTGGCGGATGCGACGGAGCCGCTGGAAGTCGAAGTCCTGGTTCCGCTGCGGGCCGCTGCGCGCGCCGGGCTGGCGGCGCTGGCGGGCCTGCTGCTGCTCCTGGCCGGGACGATGCTGTGGCCGTCTACCGTCGGCCGCGGCCTGCGCCTGCTCACGCGTCACCCGAGCCTGTTCGAGGGCGCGGTGGCCTCGCGCGAGCCCTTGGTGGGCGACGTGCGCATCACCTACATCTATCCGCCCTACACGGGCCTGCCTCAGCGGGTCGTGGAGGGCTCCACCGGGGACGTCATCGCGCCCCGCGGGACGCAGGTGCGGATCCAGATGCGCCCGCTGCGCTCGGCCCGAAAGGCCCTGTTGCTGCTCGGCGAGGCGGGCGAAGCGGGCCAGGTGCCGGTCAGTCTCGATCAGGGTCGCCTGAGCGCCTCGCTGTTGGTGAATCAAGATGCTGTCTACCGGGTGTGGCTCGAACCGCTCTTGGGTCGGGCGGTGCGCGAGATTCGCGCCCACCGCATCGTGGCCCAGCCCGATCAGGCCCCGGAGGTGGATATCGCCGCGCCGGCTGATCGACTGGAGCTTCCCGTACCGCGGCCGGTAGAGGTGGGCTTCCAGGCCCGCGACGATTTCGGCCTGGCCCGCCTGGAGCTCGTCTACCGCGTGAACGACGGCCCCGAGCAGCGCCTGCCGCTCAAGGATCCCCAGGGCGCCCGTTCGGTGCGCGGGACCACGCTGTTCGAACCCAGCTCGGCCATGCTGACGCCGGGCGCGCGGGTTTCCTACCGCATCGAGGCGCGCGATCGCGATGACGTGTCGGGCGCCAAGACAGGCACCTCGCGCACCCTCCAACTGGTCATCCACAATCCCCGTGAGCACTTGGAGGAGAAGCTCGCCCAGCAGCACGAGATCCTGGACCGCCTCGTCGGCACGCTGGCAGATCGGATCGAGTTGGGCGATCGCGGAGAGCCCGAGCAGCCGCCGCTGGAACGGCTGTGGCGCTGGCGCGAGTTGCACGAGACAGAAGAATCGCATCTGGTTCTGCTGGGCCGGCTGATCGACCAACTGCGACGCTCGGCCACGGCCAGCAAGGTCTTGGTCAGCTCGCTGGCCGGGATCGCGGACCGCCTGGGCAAGCACATGCGCGACGAGGCCGACCTGCTCCGCAAGCTGCGCGCCAAGGCTGACATGGGGGCCCTCAATCCGGCCTGGCTGGGTCGCCTGGCGCCGGCGGGGCAACAGCACGTGACCGAGCTGGAAAGCGCGGTCCTGGCGCTGGACGATCTCATCGGACGGCAACGACTGGAGGACATGGCGGCCCTGGGCCGCGAGCTGACCGACGCCCACCGCCGGCTGCAGGATCTGTTGTCCCGCTACAACTCCACAGGCGACGAGAACCTGCGCCGCCAGATCGAACGCGAGATCCGCGAACTGCGATCACGCATCGAGGAGTTGGCCCGCAAGATCGCGGAGGTCCGCGCGCGCAACGAGGTTGGGGCCGAGTGGATGAACATGCCCGACACGCGCAAAGCCATGGAGAAGGCGGCCCACCTGGACAGCCTGTTGGAAAAGGGCGACACGCGCTCGCTCTCGCAGGCGCTGGCCGAGTTGGGTGAGGCCTTGCAGGCTTTGCAGAGCTCGCTGGACCAGAACGCCGGCGATTTCGGGCAAGAGCGCTTCCCGCAGGAGAGCCGGGCTCTGGCCGATCTGATGAAGAAGATAGGCGAGTTGGAGGGTGATCAGCGCGGCCTGGCCCAGGACAGTCAGACGTTGGCGCAAGAGAGCGAGGCCGAGGCGGCGAAGCGGCTGCAGGGCCAGCTCAACGACTTCCAGGCACGCGCCAAGGAAAACCTGGAGGCGCTGCAGCGCAAGCTGGCCGGCGCGCCACCACGCGAGGCGGGCTCGCAGGCTGCAGGCGAGCTGGAGAGGGCCCGCGAGGGAGCGCGCCAGGTGCGCCGCCTGCTGCCCGAGCAGGAATGGGCCGAGGCGCGCAAGGAGATGGAACGGCTGGTTGTGGCCCTGCGCCGTCTGCAGGGCTCGTCCGCCGAGCGGGCAAGTCAGGCCAAGCCCCGCTCGTCGTCGCTGGATGCCTTCGCCCAACAGATGCAGGACGCCTCCGGGCTGGCCCAAGGGCTGGCCGCCGATCTGGCGCGTCTCTTCCCCAGCGGGGACGAAGCCCTGTCGCCCGAGCAACGCCAGCGCGCCCGCGGCATGGCCGACCGCCAGGACAGCGTGGCCCAACGCACGGAGGAGCTGGGCCAGGAGATGGGCAAGCGACAAGGGCAGGTCCCGGGTGCCGATATGGCGGGTTCGGAGTTGCAGGGCATCGCGGGTCAGATGAAACAGGCGGGACGGGATCTGCGGCAGAGCGCCGCCAAGGAAGGTGCGGGGCGCGCGCGGGACGCGGCCGAGCGGCTGGCCAAACTGCGCGACAGCCTGGGCCAGGGATCCGGCGGCAGCTCGCAGAACCGGCGCGAGCCGGTCCGCATCCCCGGTGCCGACGAATACCACGCGCCTCGCGAGTGGCGACAGGAGCTGCTCGATGCCATGCGCGAGAAGGCGCCCGAAAAGTTCCGCGACGAGGTCCGCCGCTACTACGAGGAGTTGGTGCGATGAGGTCCCGTCTCATGTGGCTCGCCGCCGTGGCGGCCTGTGTCCTGGAACCTGCGGCCAACGCGCAGGAGCTCATCCAGGAGACGGACGCCAGCGTGGCCGTCCGCCTCTTCGAAGAGTGGCGCTTCGACGAGGCCGAGCGGGCCATGGCGGAGGTTCAGAGGACACGGCCCGGCGATCCGGACACGCGCTTCCTCGAGGGCTACGAACGCTTCTTGGCCGGCGACTTTCGGGCCGCGGCGGCCAAGCTGCGGCTGGCCGTACAAGGTGGGGCGGATAAGGCGGCCCAGCCCATCCTGACGCTCGCCGAGGGCGCGGCCAAGGCGACGGAGGGCTATGCCGAGCGGCGCTCCAAGCACTTCGTCGTGCGCTTCCCGCCCGAGGACGCGGTGCTGGCCGACTACGGCTTGGACGCGCTGGAGGCGTCCGCCACGGCCTTGCACGAGGATCTGGGTTGGGAGCCGGCGCGCCTCATCCCCGTCGACATCTTGCGCAGCCCCGCGGATCTGGCGCTGTTCACCAGCCTCAGCGTCGAGGACGTGGAGCGCACGGGCACCATCGCGGTCTCCAAATGGGGTCGCATCATGCTGACCAGCCCGCGGGCCATGCGCCTGGGCTACCCCTGGCAGGAGAGCCTGTCGCATGAGTTGGTTCACTGCGCGGTCTCCAGTCTGACCCGCGAGCAGGCGCCGGTGTGGCTGCAGGAGGGCTTCGCCAAATTCCTCGACCGACGCTGGAACGCACCCGCTGGGCTGGCGCTCACGCCGAGCTTGCAGCAGATGCTGGCGCGGGCCTTGGCCTCGAACAAGCTCATCACCTTCGAGGCCATGCACCCGTCCATGGCCAAGCTGCCCGGGGCGGAGGCCGCCAGCCTGGCCTTCGCCGAGGTCACCACGGCCATCGCCACCTTGCATGCCCGTGGCGGCATGGAGGCCCTGCGCTCGGTAATGACCATGGTGCGCGACGGTGCGGACGCGCGGGTCGCGGTGGCGCGGGCCTATGGCGGGTCAGGCACGTGGGCCGAATTCGACCGCGCCTGGAAGGCCTTCATGGCGGGCCAGCACTGGAAACCCATCCCGGGCTTCGAGGCCATCGCGCCCCGCTTCCGCAAGCGCAGCGCCATCGCATCCCGGCGCGCGCCCAGCGAGGACGAGGCCGCCGAAGGCGGTGCCGCCGATCGCTATCTGCGCCTGGGCAACATGCTGCTGCTGCGCAACCGGGCGCGCGCGGCCAGCCTGGAATATGAGAAGGGCCTGAAGCTGGCCGGCCCAACGCACTGGCTGTTTGCCGTGAAGCTGGGCCGCACGCAACTGGCGCTGGGCGACACGGACGGGGCGCTGCAGGCCGTGTCGCAGGCCGAGGCCCTCTATCCCGAGTTGCCCTGGCCGCACCTCATCGCGGGCCAGGCGCTGCTGGCCAAGGGCGACGCGGCGAGCGCCATTCGTCCGCTCCTCGCCTCGCTGGCCAACAACCCGTTCGATCCCAATGTGCACTGCAGCATGGCCGAGGCCTACCAGAAGGCCCCCGCCCAGGACGCGCCTGCCCCCAGGCGCCAGCGCGCCGAACGTGACTGCAAGGCCCTGTCGCACTGAGATCACCAGTCCCGCAATCGTGCGGGGCGCTGGTGGCAGAGGACAAGAACGAGGGAGGCGGAGCCCACAGGGCGCAAACGGCTGAATGTGCGCGGCTCGCGAAGCACAAGGCGGCCGGAGGTCAGAGAGGGTCAGTGCCGGCTGATACCACCCCCCTTTCCCTCCGGCCGCATCCTTCTATGCCGGATGGGGAGTGAACCTTTCACCGCGCGGGCGGGTTTCCGCCCTCGACGCCATGCTCGGAACGCAGGCGGCGCAGGTTTGCGGCGGCTTCGGCCATGCGGCCTGGCTCGCCGACCCGCCGCGCGCGCCACATCAAATTGTGCGGCGTCACGGTGGGCGGGACAAAGGCAACCACCGTGGTTTCCCAGCCGGCCGCCTCCAGACGCAAGGTCCGCTCGCCATCCACCAGAGACTGAACGAAGCGTCGGCGTACCTCCGCGTGGCGGGGCAGGCCGAGCTGATCCGCGCGGCTCAGCGCCAAATCGGCGGCGAACACCGCCTTGGACGTGCAGCAAGGGACCAGCAGGAGGTTACGCGCGCGCGCCCGCACCGCTTGGTCGATGACCAAGTCGGATGCGGGACCGCAGGCGTGCAAGGCCACCACCAGATCGGGCTCGTCGGGCCAGGCCTCCGGCTGGGCCACATCGGCCTGCGTGACCTCAAACGAGATCCCGGGCGCCCGGGCGTGTTCGGCCGCGCGACAGCAAGCCTCCACGCGCGCCGGCTCGCGCTCGATGGAGACGATGCGGCCCACGCGCCCGCGCGGCGCCAGCACCAACTCGGCGGCCAACAATCCCACGTAGGCCTTGCCCGCGGCCGCATCGACCAAGGTCAGGGGACGCCGCCCCGAGGTCCGCTCCACCACCGCCGCCACCTCGCGCAGCAAACCTCCCAGCTCGTCGACCTTCTTGCGATCCTCGTCGCGCAGCCCAGCCTCGGGCGCGCCCAGGTACAGGCGGTGCAGGGCAGCCCCGACGCTCTGGTGATCGATGGCGCGGACGGCGCGCACGTTGGCCTCAGCGCCGCGCGGCCCGCGCCAACTCCTCGGCGCTGGCCCCTTCCCTCTGGCGCAACTCGACGTAGAGGCGGCCCAAGGCGCCGGTGAAGATGGGCATGGCCGCCACGAAGAGCAGGCTGCCCAGCAGCCCTTGCACGAACAGAAGCGGCCGTCCCGAATCGGGGATGAGCAGGTCGGCCAGCTTGTACACGATCCCGCTGGCCACCATGGAAGCCAGGAGCACCAGACACACACGAATGGGATCGCCCTTCACCAGATCCAGGCTGCGCAACAGGGCCGCCTTGGCAGGACGCTTCTCGAACAGCACCACGTGGGGAACGAAGACCAGCAGCACACTGGCCACCAAGCCGGGCAGCACGAACAGCGCATAGCCCAGAGCCACGATGCCGGCCACCGCGAGAAGCGCGAAGAGGAAGAGGTCGCCGCGCCGTTTGAGAATGGGCCACAGATCAGCCCATTCCGGCGTCGCCGCACCCGACAGGTGATCCGCCGCCGCCAGCGCCCCGGCGGCGTAGGCGAGCGGTACGGCCAGCCCGAAGATCAGCAGGCCACTGAGCAGCGACGCCAGAAAGCGAAGCACCGAGGAGGCCACACGGCTGGGTGCGCTCGGCACGGACAACTGGGCCGCCGCACCTGCGGCCATCACCGGCTCGAGAGCGGCCAACTCGGCCAGCACCTGCTGGTCAAGGTGCCCTTTGGCCCGGCTCTCCTCCAGGCGCGCCCGCAGCTCACCGTAGCGCTGGGCCAACGCCGTGTCGTTCGCGCTGATGGCGGGCTTGGCGACCAGCGATCCCATGAGGGCGGTGTTCAGGCAGGATTCAATGGCCATGGCGGGCAACATGAGGGCCGCCGTGAGGATGAGCAGCCGCTGCCATCGCGCGCGGTAGTCGGTGGCCGACTCAACCAGGCAGCGGATGGCATCTTTGAGATCCCCGCCCAGGCCGCGGCTCGCCGCGCGCGCGGGCCTAGGCTCCGAGTCGCGGTCTGGCGCAGAGGCGAGTGGGGGTGCACACGGCTTGGCGGAGGGCGGCCGAGCCGGCCCATCCGGGCTCGGGCTCTCCACCGTCCTCGTGGGCGGTGCCACGGAGGCCGGCCGGGGCGGCAGCTCCAGTTCCAGATCGTCGACCGCGGGAGTCGCGGCAGCCGTGGGCAACGGCGCCGCCATGCGCGTGGGCGCCAGCGGATCAGCCGGTTGCGTGTCGAGAGAGACCACCAGCTCCGGATTGTGGCGGGCCTCGTCGGAGGTGGGCAGCCGGCTGGGTCGGGTGGGAACCTCTTCCTGCGCGGGAGTCGGTGGCGGCGAAAGCGTGCCCTTGGGCCGGGCAGCAGGCGGCTCGCTGGGCGCGGCCGGCGAAGCAGATGGTACGCCCTGCGCTTTGGCCATGGTCGGATTGATCATCAGCATGGTCCGCGCCGGTCCCATCGGCTTGGGCGCCGGCGCCACGATGGGGGCGCTCAAGACGACCGCGGGTGTCTTCTCCAGATCCGGGGCGCGGAGCTTGGGTGGCGGTGGGGGCGGCGGGGCCACCAGGGGAACGCTGGCCGAAGGACGAACCGACGCAGGCGGCGGGCTGCTCGACGGAGCGGGCACGGGCAGGCCGGCCGACGGGCGCGGCGCGGGCGGGGGCAGGCTGGTCGAAGCTCGAGGCGCGGTGAGCGGCGAAGGCGCCGCCACACCGAAGATGGTCCTGTTGCCCGCGCCCGACGGGCCGGCAGGCACCGAGGCGGACGCCGTGGGAACGGGAAGGGGTGGCGCCACGCCGAAGATGGTCTTGTGGGCGTTGCCTGTCACGGCAAGGGACTTGCCCGTCACGGGGCAGGTTTGCGTCTGGGGATCGTGCTGCTTTCCGCAGTGTATGCAGAGATTCAACGGCGGCCTCGCGAAGATGCGCACGATTGTACCGCAGCGAACCTGGCCGCCGTCGCAATCTTCCGGCGCGCTGTGACGCTCGCTTTGCTGCCGCCCCACGAGCGTGGCATCCTGTCGCGATGTCGGACCAACCGAAAGCCGCGCTTTTGCCGCCGGCGCCGTCCCTGGACCCCGCGGCGCCCGCCGACGCGGAGGCGGAACGCGACCTGACGGCGGCGCGCGAGCTCGCGGAGGCGCGTCGGTCGCTGGTGCTGGAGATCGGCAAGCGCATCGTGGGTCAGCAGGACGTGGTGGATCACCTGCTCATCGCGCTCTTCTCGCGAGGGCATTGCTTGTTCGTGGGCGTTCCCGGGCTGGCCAAAACGCTGCTCATTCAAACCCTGGCCGACGTGCTCGACCTGTCCTTCGGTCGCATCCAGTTCACGCCCGATCTCATGCCCTCCGACATCACCGGCTCGGACGTGCTGGAAGAGGATCGCACCACCGGGCGCCGCGTGTTCCGTTTCGTGCGGGGGCCGCTGTTCGCTAACGTGATCCTGGCCGACGAGATCAACCGCACGCCGCCCAAGACGCAGGCGGCGCTGCTGCAGTCCATGCAGGAGTACCGCGTTTCGGCGGGCGGGACGACCTATGACCTGCCCCTGCCCTTTCTGGTGTTCGCGACCCAAAATCCCATCGAGCAGGAGGGCACCTATCCGCTGCCCGAGGCGCAGCTCGATCGTTTCATGTTCCAGGTCGACGTGGGCTATCCCAGCGAGGCCGACGAGGTGCGCATCGCCAGCCAGACCACACGCAGCTACGATCCCCAGCTCCGCAAGGTCCTCTCGCCCGAGCGCATCCTGGCGCTGCAGTCCCTGGTCCGACGCGTCCCCATCGCCGATCACGTGCTCCGCTACGCCGTGGCCCTGTGCCGCGCCACGCGGCCGACCGATGGTGCCCCCGAGTTCATCCACAAGTACGTCTCCTGGGGCGCGGGTCCGCGCGCCTCGCAGAATCTGGTGCTGGCCGCCAAGGCGCGCGCGATTCTCGACGGGAGATACGCCGTGTCGCTGGACGACGTGCGCGCCCTGGCCCGCCCGGTGCTCATCCATCGCATGGTGCGCAACTTCCACGCCCAGGCCGACGGCGTGTCGGCGACCGTGCTCCTGGATCAGCTCCTGCAGGCCGTGCGTCCTAGCTGATGCTCTTCCGCGGCGGCAAGAAACGCGCGCCCGAGGCCCCGCGCGCGCCGCAACGGTCCGGATTCCTCAATCCCACCGAGTTGGCCCAGCTCGCCTCGCTGGACCTGCGCGCGCGCACCATCGTCGAGGGTGCCTTCGCGGGTATGCACCGCAACCTGCACCCGGGCACCTCGATGGAATTCACCGAGCACAAGGAGTACGCACCGGGTGACGAGATCCGCCGCATCGACTGGAAGGCGGTGGGGCGCGGCGATCGCTACTTCGTGAAGCGCTTCGAAGACGAGACGGAGATGCACGCCGTGCTGGTGGTCGACACCTCGGCGTCCATGGGCTACCGCCGCCTGGGCGTGTCCAAGTTGGAGTACGCCAGCACCCTGGCCGGCGCGCTGGCCTATCTGCTCGGCAAGCAAGGCGATGCTGCGGGGCTGCTGCTCTTCGATTCACGCCTGCGCCAATACCTGCCGCCCACCACGCGGCCGGGGCAGATTCGCGAGGTGTACCGCCTGCTGGAAGAGGCTCAGCCCGGCGGACGCACGGATGCGGCTCAGGCGCTGGCCCGCCTGGGCGAGCACCTGGAGAAACGCAGCCTCATCATCGTCATGTCGGACCTGCTCGACGTCGAGCTCGAGGCGGAGGTGGGGACGCGTGCCGGACTGGCCCGAGGGCCCATGGCGGATGGCCTGCGCCAGTTGCGGGCGCGCGGCCACGACGTATCGCTGTTCCATCTGCTCGATGCCGATGAGGTCGAGTTGCCCTTCCAGGACCTGGTGTACTTCGAGGGCGTGGAGCCCGAGGATGGCCGCACCCTGTTGGTCGAGGCGTCCGATCTGACGGAGACGTTCCGGCGCGAATCGGCGGCCTTGCGCGAGCGCTGGCGTTCGACCTGCCTGGAATCGCGGGTCGAGTATCGTTTCACGACCACCGACACGCCGCCTGGCGAGGTGCTGCGTTCCTTCGTCGGCGATCGACAGCGAGGGCCACGTCGCGGTGAAGGCTAGCCCATGAGCTTCCTCGCGCCCTCGCTCCTCCTCGGGTTGCTGGCCGCCGTGGTGCCTTGGCTGGTGCACCTCATCGGCAAGCGGCGCGCCCTGCCCGTGCGCTTCGCGGCCATGCAGCTCCTGCTGCGCTCCGAACGCCGCATCTCGGCGCGACGCCGCTTGCGCGAGATGGCCCTGCTGTTGGCGCGTACCGGAGTGGCCGCGGCCCTGCCTCTCATCTTCTCCCGCCCCTTCGTCGAGCGCACCAGCGATGTGCCGGTGGCCAGCCTGGACGCGCAGAGCGCGGTGATCATCGTCGACGACTCGGCCAGCATGCAGCGCACGCGCGCCGGCCGCAGCATGTTCGAGCGGGCGCGCGCCGGCGCCCGGGCCCTGGTCCGGCAGTTCCCCTCAGATGCGGACGTGGCGCTGCTACCGGCCTCGCTCGGTTCCACCGCCCTGGTGGGGGAGCTGTCGGCCGAGCACAGCCGCGCGGTGGAAGCCTTGGACGGCATGCGTTGCACGGCGCGCGCGGCGGACTTCACGGGTGCCCTGCGCCGCGCTTCGGTCATCCTGGCCTCCTCGAAGCGGGTCAAGAAGCGCATCTACGTGTACACGGATCTGCAAGCCGCGGGCTGGGAAGACGGCGCCGGTTTGCCCGACGACAACCGGCCCGAGGTCATCGTCGAGGACGTGACCGACGAGGCCCCCTGGGCCAACCGAGCCGTCACCGATCTGCGCGTGGACCCCGCGGCCGAAGCAGGCGCCAACGGCATCGCCGTCACCGCCGAGATCAGCGACTTCACCGACGAAGGCGCAACCGCTCTGGGCCTGGCCCTCAAGGTGGACGGCGCGGCCGTGGCCAAAGGCTTCGTCGATGTGGCCCCGGGGGGGCGCGCGCGCAAGCGCTTCTTGCACGCCCTGGCCGTGGACAGCGGCAGCGCGCACGACGTAGAGGTCGAGATAGACCGGGACGGCTTCCCGCTCGATGATCGCCGCACGGCCCACGTGGAGTTGTCGCGCACCGTGCGCGTGCTGGTGGTCAACGGCGATCCGCGCACCGTGCGCAACGAGGACGAGCCCTTCTTCTTCGAGACGGCCTTGCGCAACGGCCTGCCCGGGAGCGTGATCAGCATCCGTGTTCCCGACGACGTGACGGCCGCCAGCCTCAGGAGTCACACCGCAGTGGCCCTGCTCAACTGGGGCGCGCCCGGGGAGGCCCTAGCGACGGCGCTGCAGAGTTTCGTGGAGAAGGGCGGCGGCCTGTTCATCTCGATGGGCGGTCGCGTGGACGCGCCGACTTGGAACCAGCGACTCGGGCGCCTGCTGCCCCAGCCGCTGGGGTTGGCGCGCACGGCGGCCGCGTTGCCGGGCCAGAGC